>JAJDEC010000066.1 GCA_029259995.1 Phycisphaerae bacterium | reverse complement strand
CCTGACTGAAAGCGAGAGAAACTCGATGAGTGACAACAAGAACCTGACAATCGGCATCCTGTCCGTGTCCGCCGTGGTCCTCCTGGCGGCGTTGATCGTGACGACGGCGATGCCGCAACCCGTGATGGCCCTCGGCCAGCTGGATCGCGGCGGCGACTACATCCTGATGACGAGTCAATTCACTGAGAACAGTGAAGTCGTCTTCGTCACGGATGCCGCGGCCCGTCGAATGATCATGTACAGCTACGAGCCGACAACGCGCGACATCCGCTTCTGGGATGCGATCGATCTGGGCAAGACGCTTGGCGGCGGCGGCGACTGATCGCGCTGACGCGAACTTCCTGAAAATCTGAGTTGATAACGAAAGCGCCGAGGAGCCACGCAATGGCGGTACTCCTCGGCGCTTCTTATTTCTTGAGATTCAAGCGGCTGACTTACTCGTCTTCCGAGGCGTCTTCCTTCGTCTCAGCCTTTGGCGTCGTTATGCCGTCGTCTTCTTCCTCCATCTCTTCGGCGGCCGCCGCCAGTGCTCGCTTCGTCGCCTTGTTAAGTTGTTCCGTCGGCAGGATGAGAGTTGCGTTGCTGCCTCGGGCGCCTTCCATGTCTTCCGCATCCGGGGATTGAAAGACGGCGACTCCGATGACAGTGCCATTTGCGGCAAAGACGGGCATGCCGGGTTCCAGATCGATTCCGCCGCCGGGCACGAGCATCTCTCGCGGCTTCCTGGTTGAGCCGGCGATGCGGCCTTCTGTGACCACGGGCGCTCGATCGAAAAACTTCTCCATCCGATTCACGGACAGGACACGATCACCCAGTGACGCGGATTGCGGCTTTGTGAAATCGACGAACTTGACAGTCGCGGGCAGCGTCTTGGCGTCCTTGACTCGGATCCAGGCGAGATCGAGTTCGCCGTCAGTCGCCAGCAGTTCGGCGTCGATTCCGACTGTATCGTCGCCAATCAGGATTTTCATGTCAGTCGGTGTGGCGGTGCCCATTCGTCGAAACAGCTTCGATGTACCGAGTTGCACGCCGGAGCAGAGCACGAGGCCTGACTTGTCGATCATCGTGGCCGTGATTTCGCGTTCAAAATCCCTGGTGCCCTGCGGGCCCTGGAATTTCAGCACGAACTTGACCGTGATCAGGCAGGGCGATGCCGTGTCGATCATCGTCTTGTATTCGCTGCCGGCCGCATTCGAATCGGTCGGCGTTGCGACTGCGGACGAAAAGAGCATCGCAGTCGTGAGCATCGTGGTTGAAAGCATTGACATAGAGGTCCTACTCCTTGTTGGTGTCAGTTGCGGCCTTGGACGTTTCGGCCTTGGTGTCTAATTCGGGTTTCCATTCCGGCTCCACATATTGAAAGCGCGTCTGCGCGCCGCGAAGTACCTTGAAGACAACGCGTTCCGCCTGCTCCTTCGTGATTTTTCTCATCGCGCGCCGGAAGCTCTTGCGACTTCTGATTGTATTGCCGTCGATTTCCTGGATGAGATCGCCGGGTCGCAGGCCGCCTGTCGCGGCCCAACCGCCCGACTCGGCCTGTTCGATGATGACGCCCTTGACGTCCTCGGACCATTGGTTGTCGTCGCGATCGAAAAACGTGATGTTTCGCACGGTGATTTCGAAATCGCGATTTTCCGTTCGGCGCGCTTCGCTCGGCGACCAGGGAGTCTGCTGAGTCTTGACAGTGACATCGATCGACGAGTCGCCGCGAAGCACGTGCAGGACGACATCGCTGCCGATATCGAGCTTCTTGACTTCACGCTGAAAAAGCCCGCCATCCTGCATGCCCTTGAGTTGAAACTTGTCGCCGTTCAGGGCGATGATGATGTCGCCGACCTGCAAGTCCGTGTCGGCGGCAGTTGTGCGGGGATAGACGCGTGTGATCCAGAATCCCGTATCGTCGAGCTTGAGAAATCGCGCGAGCTTCTCGACGATCGGCTGCGTCGCGACGCCGATCCAGGCCTTGCGAATGTCTCTCGGCGGATCTTCGGGATCGTCCGGTTTCGGCTTGATCAGCGTCAGATGGGTTTTTCCCTGGCGATCGAATTCGATCAGCAGGTATTCGGGCAGCTCATCCTGATCCATGAACTCGCGATATCTGGCGACCATCGATTCGAGTGAATCGATCGACTGATTGTCGATCTTTCGGATGATGTCGCCATAGCGCAGGGCCGGCTCGGCGAGTTCGGCGGGGCCGCCGGAACGCGTTCCGCTGACCATCGCTCCGGCGGGATCGGACAGTTTCATGTCGCGGGCGAGCTTCTCGGTGATCTCTTCGACTGTGACGCCCCAGCCGCGGAGGGACGACTCGTCGCCTCGATCCTTGGTGAGTTTCGTTGTTGTGATGGTGGCATCGCGCGTCTGATCGCCGCGCTGATAGGACACGTCGATCGTCGCTCCGACAGGCAGATCGGCGATCTGCCCCATCAGTTGAGGAATCTGCTCGTTGAATCGAATCGTGACCGCCTCCCCGTTGAGTCGCAGCAGGAGATCACCCGGTTCGATGCCCGCCACGGCCGCGGGACCCGCTTCAACGACGGAGTTGATCAACGCGCCGCGTTCGTATCCGGTTTTCTGAATGCTCTTGAAGCTGACGCCGATCCAGCTTCGCGGGACTTCGCCATGTTCGATCAGGGAATCGACGACACGTCGAGCCAGATCGCTCGGGATGGCGAAACCGATGCCGTTGCCGCCGAGTTCGTTGATGCCGACGATCTCGCCCTTGAGGTTGACGAGGGGACCGCCACTGTTGCCCGGCCGAATGAGGGCATCGTGCTGAATCCAGCGCGTGAAGAGTCCTGTGCGCTGACCCGAATCGAGTTCCATCTCTTCGACGTCGTCGCCGCTGCCTCCGAAGACGCGTTCGGTATTCGAGACGATGCCGAGCGT
>JAJDEC010000650.1 GCA_029259995.1 Phycisphaerae bacterium | reverse complement strand
TGGGGCGAGCTCGACTACCTGATCATCGATCTGCCGCCGGGTACGGGCGATGTTCCGTTGTCTCTCGCCCAGATGCTGCCCATCACGGGCGCAGTCATTGTGTGTACGCCCCAGGAAGTCGCGCTGCTGGATGCGATCAAGGCCTTGCGCATGTATCAGCAGTTGAATGTGAATATCCTCGGCATCGTCGAGAACATGAGCTACTTCGTCGCGCCGGACACGGGCAAGGAATACGATATCTTCGGTCGCGGCGGCGCGGCCCAGGCGGCCAAGAGACTGGATGTGTCGCTGCTCGGCGAGATTCCAATCAACATCGGTATTCGGACCGCTGGCGATGGGGGGACACCCGCTGATGCGTTCGAAAAAGTGGATGACGTGACACGAACGGCGGCAGAGCAATTCATTCGCAACCTGGCCGAAAGCGTTCATCGCAAGAATACGGGCAGCGCCCCCGAGCTGAAACTTCGGATCACGTGAGGATTCGCGGCAGCGCTGCAGGCCGTGCCTCCGCGTGGGAGAGCAGGGCGTCCTGTCGTCGATGCATCGGAAACGTGAATTGCGTTATCATATGCGGCTCGGCTTGCAGGCCGAAGCCTGCGAAACACCGCATCCCCCAACATCGGGCGCACCAGAGTCGATACTGAATGACTGAACTGCCACCTAGACGAATCGTCGAAGCACTCGACAAATACATCATCGGTCAGGCCGACGCCAAGCGCGCCGTCGCCATTGCCATTCGGAATCGCTGGCGCCGCCAGCAGTTGCCCGACGGCATGCGTGAGGAAGTCGGACCGAAGAATATCCTCATGATTGGACCGACGGGCGTCGGGAAGACGGAGATCGCGCGACGTCTGGCGTCGCTTGTGAATGCGCCGTTCCTGAAAGTCGAGGCGACGAAATTCACGGAAGTCGGATACATGGGGCGCGACGTCGATTCGATGATTCGCGACCTGATGGAGTTCGCACTGACGATGGTTCAGAAGGAGCAGCGGGAAGTTGTGCGCGACGTTGCCGAGCAGGCCGTCGAAGAGCGGATTCTGGATGAGCTCCTGCCGCGGGGCGGGGAACCTGTCGAGGCCGGCGACGACGAGTCCGAGGCGCGCCGGCAGCGGACGCGCGACAAGTTTCGAACGCAGTTGCGCGCCGGCGAGCTCGAGGACAAGTTGATCGATCTGCGCGTCGAACAGAAGGCGGCGCCCATGGGGATGCTGGCGACAACGATCGGTCCCGATCAGCTGGGTCCCGAGTTGCAGGATTTCATGGATCGTCTGATGCCGTCGCAGCAGAAGGATCGCAAAGTCTCGATTCGCGATTCACGGAAGATCATCTTCGACGAGGAATGCGACAAGCTGATCGATCGCGAGAAGGCGATCGAGATGGCGATCCATCGCACGGAGAACAACGGCATTGTCTTTATCGATGAGATGGACAAGCTGTGCGGCGGTAAATCCCAGCAGGGGCCCGACGTGAGCCGCCAGGGCGTGCAGCGAGACATGCTGCCGCTGATCGAAGGGACGACCGTCAATACGCGTCACGGCGCCGTCAAGACGGATCACATTCTGTTTGTGGCGGCGGGGGCGTTTCATTCGTCAAAGCCGAGTGAGTTGATGCCCGAACTGCAGGGGCGACTGCCCATCCGTGTTGAACTGAACGATCTGACGCGTGAGGATTTCGTGCGAATCCTGACGGAGCCGCAGAACGCACTGACGAAACAACAGATCGCCCTGCTCGGAACAGAGGGCGTCAAACTGTCCTTTACGGCGGACGCGGTCGACACGCTTGCGGAGATCGCCGTGGAAGTGAATCGAACCACGGAAAACATCGGCGCGCGGCGATTGCAGACGGTGTTGGAAAAGGTCCTCGAGGAACTTTCGTTCGAAGCGCCGGAGCGATCCGGGGACAGTGTGACGATTGACGGGGCCTTCGTTCGCGAGCGACTCTCGTCGATCGTTCGCGATCAGGATTTGAGCAAGTTCATCCTCTGACGATTCGCCTCGTCTCCTGGAACTTGCGATTTGAACACGATGGGAGGAATTGGTATATGCACGCCGGATTTTCGTTTCAAAGCCGAATCACGACTGCGATGACGCTGATTTTCATTGTCGCGTCGGCGTCAGTCGCCCGCGCGCAGATCACGTTGTCGGGAACCAAGACCAGGAAGAAGGTCGTCGCAACGGATCGTGTCGTTACGTTCGAAACGGCGGACGGCGTCACAATCGAGGCGGATTGGTATCCGGCAAAGGTCGAAGACGATGACAAATCGCCCGTCGCCATCCTGATTCACATGTATCCCGCCACGCGTTCGAGCTGGAAACCGATGGTTCCGCTGCTTCGCGACGAACTGGGGATTTCGGTTCTTGCGTACGACATTCGCGGAACGGGTGGAAGCACGAAACCCGAATCGCTCGAATTAAAGAAGAAGTACGAAGGGCCGGATCCCGAACATTTCGCCGCGGCGACGCGCGACACGACGGCCGCCCGGGATTGGCTTGCGGCCCAGCCCGACGTGGATGTCAATCGGATGATTCTGATCGGTGCAAGCGTGGGTTGCAGTATCAGTCTGCAATACGCTTCCGGGCGATCCGACGTCATGGGCGTTGCGTGTCTGTCGCCGGGCACCAATTACATGGGGATCGATTCCGCGAGTCACATGAAAATTCTGAAGGACACGACGGCCAAAGTGCTGCTGATCGCGCCCAAGGGTGAATACGGTGCTGTCGAGTCGTTGATCGAAGCGGCTGAAAAGAGCGACAACGTCAAGGGTCGGAAATATCCCGGCGGCCAGGAAAACCACGGCACGCGCATGTTCGACGCCGAATATGGCGGCGATGTGAAGGAGCGACTGCAGAAATTCGCTCGCGGCGTGCTGGGAATCAAGAAAGACGCCGGGAAGAAAAGCAAAGGCGAGAAGAAGCGCCCCAAGTCGGGCTGAGAATTGAGCATCCGGATTGAAGTCACTCACGATCGGTCAACACGTTCTCGACGCACCCATGGTGCAGGCGGCCTTGTCGGGTTACAGCGATCTGCCGATGCGCCGCCTGGCGCGCGAATACGGCTGTCCCTACACCATTAACGAAGTCGTTCTCGACAAGATGGTTGCCGAGGGCGGCAAGAAAATGCGGCGCATGCTCGCCGTCCATCCCGACGAGCATCCCGTGGCGGGACAACTCATGGGCGCCGATCCGGCGCAATTCGCACTGGCGGCGGGCACGCTTGTCGAACTCGGCTACGACGCGATCGACGTGAACTTCGGCTGCCCCGTTAAGAAAGTCCTCGGTCGCTGCCGCGGGGGGTTTCTTCTGTCCGATCCGCCGACGGCCGTTGAGATTCTTCGCAGTGTTCGTGACAGCGTTGCGGGCAGAACGCCGCTGACGCTCAAGATGCGCCGAGGCATGGACGATTCGATCGAATCCGAGAGCAACTTCTTTGCGATTCTGGACGCCGCCTTCGAGTTGGGGTATTCGGCCGTGACCGTCCACGGCCGCACGGTCGTGCAACGATACGTCGGGCCCAGCCATTGGCCGTTTCTGGAACGCGTCAAGCGACACGTGGGCAATCATACAATCCTCGGTAGCGGCGACTTGTTTTCGGCGGACGACTGCCGGCGCATGCTCGACGAGACGGGTATCGACGGCGTGTCGATTGCGCGAGGGGCCATCGGCAATCCGTTCATCTTCCGCGAATGCCGGGCCCTTTGGGCAGGTGAGGATCTACCGGCGCCGCCGATGATTGCGGAACAGGGCGTCGCGATCCGGCGCCACTTCGATTTGATGGTCGACCACTGGGGCCCCGAGCGCGCCAGCGTGCTGTTTCGCAAGTACGGCGTGAGGTATGCGGAGATGCATCCGTTGTATGACGAAGTGAAGATGGCCTTTGTTGCCGTCCGATCGCCCGAATTGATGCAGGCCATGCTCGATCGCTGGTACGCGCCGGACGGCGACTATCCCGCCGTGACACGGCGGCTGCGTCCGGAAGCGCTGGTTGCGGCCGGGGCGACGCTGGAATGCTGAACGTCATTCTTGCCAACTGGCGGATGGAATACACGCCGCGCCGAGCGGGCACAAGGAAGTGATCCTGATCGATCGGCGACAGACCGATTGCGTCGAATCACGAATTGGGTATCGGGCCGATGATCAATTTTCTGACCAGTCTTTTTCTCGAATCAACGTGGAAGCTCGGTCTGTTCTCATTCCTTCTGTTTGCGATCGTACTTCTGCTGCGGCCGCGATTGGAATCGCAGACGTTGCGCCGTCGCCTGCTTCCCGTGACGATCTTGTTCATCATGGTGCTGTTTGCTGTTCAGACGCTCGTCGTCACGCAGCGCGAACGGATCCTGGATCGACTGGACGCCTTCATTCAGGCAGTTGAGACGCCGAATTCCAATGTGCTCGCGGCATCGATCGCATCGAACTATGCGTCCGAAGGTCTTGATCGGGATTCGTTTCTGAGAGCGCTGGATCACTGGTTGCGAACGATCGACGTGTATGACACGCGCTATCGGCGTCGGGACGTCGTCGTTGACGGCGACAGGGCGGAGATGACGCTTGGCGTCAGTGCGACCGTGAAACGCGATGGAAGCACAGGCGAGTCGCATGTCGGCCGTTGGCGTATTGAATGGACGCGCACGAATGACGAATGGCGCATCAGCGCGATTCGCATCGAGATGATCGACACGATGCCGATTGAGCAGATGCGGCCGTATTTGCCTTGATGGGTTTGTGAGTGGGGGATGGAACTGCGTTCGAGCGTCAGTTCTTGCGTTCGCGCGCCGCGGCTTCGTTCGCAAAAATGGCGTACTTCGTGACGATCCGCCAGTCGGCGAGGGCGTCATGGGCGGCGGCGACATCGGCCTCCAGCGAGACTTGTCGGGCGCGCGTCGCCTCCACGAGCGGTCGCAGTTTCTCCTGTTGCTCGGGGGAGAGCGTGCTGAACCTGGCGAGCAAGTCAGCGAGTCGCGAGTCAAAATTGCCGGATGCATCATTCATGACAGAAGTCTCACTCCGACGGGATTGCCTCGCGCAATCACGCCGTGTGTTTACCTAAAGCCTACGCGCGCCGGGCGGACGGGGTCGACCGACACGGCGCGGCCGTGGGATTCACGGGATTGCGGGATTGGATTATCAGCCGATTGCGGCGAAATCGATGGAAATAGGACGTGTTTGGTCCGGTCCATCTGCTGGACTCTCCTTGCGAATTCGCCAAACTTGACGTCGCCGCAGTGCGACAGCACGGGCGGCGTGAGGAATCGGCTGGAATGTCGTAGAATCCGGCCGCCGCAATCGGCTGACGAACCCAATGACTCTTTCCAAAGGGGAATTCGAAATGCATCGATGGATTAATTCGCTCGTCACACTCGCCATCCTGACGTGTCTGGCGCCCTCGCTCGTGAAAGCGGATGAGGGCATGTGGTTGCTCAACAACCTGCCCGAATCGCAGTTGAAGCAGAAATACGGATTCGAACCGACGCCGGAGTGGATCGAGCGGATTCAGAAAGCGTCTGTCCGTTTCGGCAATGGCGGATCCGCCTCGTTCGTCTCTCCGCACGGTCTGGTCATGACAAACCATCATGTCGGCGCGGATGCGATTCAGAATCTCAGTTCGGCCGAGCACAACTACATGCGCGACGGATTCTATGCCGCGACGCACGCCGAAGAACTCAAGTGCCCCGATGTGGAATTGAACATCCTGATGGAGATTCGGCCTGTTACGGATCGCATCAACGCTGCCGTCAAGGACGGCATGTCGCCGGCCGATGCGGCGTCGGCCCGTCAGGCCGAAATGTCGGCGATCGAGCGCGAGGCCCAGGCGGAAACCGGCCTCAAGCCGCAGATCGTCACGCTGTATCGCGGCGCACGCTACGACCTCTATCTCTACAAGCGATACACGGATGTGCGACTCGTCATGGCGCCGGAAGACTCAATCGGATTCTTCGGCGGCGACATCGACAACTTCGAGTACCCGCGCTACAACCTCGACATCTCGTTCTTCCGCGCCTACGAAGACGGCAAGCCGGCGGAGACGCCGAATCACTTCAAGTGGTCGAGAGCCGGCATCAGGGAAAACGATCTGATCTTCATCTCCGGGCATCCGGGGCGGACGCGTCGGCTTTACACAGTTGCACATCTCAAGTTCCTGCGCGACACGTGGCTGCCGCTTATCCTGAACTGTTACTACCAGCGCGAAGTCGCCATGCTGCAACTTGCTGCGCGCGGCGAGGAAGAGGATCGAATCGCTCGCGAAGACCTTCTGTATGTACAAAACGGCCGCAAGGCATTCACGGGCATGCTGACGGGGTTGCAGGACGCCAGAATCATGGCCCAGAAAATCCGCGAGGAAGAATCGCTTCGCAAAGTGTGGACCGGCAAGAACGGAAAAGAAGACCCGTGGACTCGCATCGAATCGGCCATCAAGGAAGTCGAAGACTGGTATCCGGCCTATTTCCTGATCGAGAATCGACGAACGGGATTGTGTCGCACACAGTCGCTGGCCATGAAGCTCGTGCGCGCCGCACAGGAACGGGCCAAGCCGGACTCGGATCGACTCGCCGAATATCGCGATGCATCGCTCACATCACTCGAATTGGATCTGTTTTCCGACGCTCCCATCCATATGGAGCTGGAGCGTGTTCGCTTTCAGGACGGACTGATGCGGCTCGCGCGGATCCTTGGGGCGGATCATCCCGCCGTGGTCGACGCCCTGGGCGGTGTCGACGCCGCGACGCGAGCGACGGCGCTGCTCGGCGGGACGCGGCTGGCCGATGTGGCCGAACGACGGCGACTTTACGAAGGCGGCCTCGAAGCCATCAACGCGTCCAATGACTCGATGATCAAATTCGTTCGCGATTTTGACAAGCACGGACTCGCGCTCCGAAAGCGCTATGAGGACACGTTCGAAAGTGTCGAGACGGAAGCCTATGCCGACATCGCCGACGCGCGATTCACGAAGTACGGCGAGAACGTCTATCCCGATGCGACGTTCACACTTCGCCTCGCCTATGGCACTGTTAAGGGCCAGCGCGAAGACGGCAGAAGCGTCGAACCATTCACGACGATCGGTGGTGCGTTCAAACACGCCGAGGCCCACAAGCATCGTCCGCCGTTCGATCTGCCAAAGCGCTGGATGGACGGTCGCAGCAAGCTTGACGAATCGATCCCTTACAACTTCATCACGACGAACGACATCATCGGCGGCAACTCCGGCAGCCCCATGCTCAATCGGCAAGGCGATCTCATCGGTATTGTCTTCGACGGCACGATCGAGAGTCTCGTCTGGGACTTCCAGTTCGACGATCGACATGCGCGGGCCGTCGGCGTCGACGCGAGGGCGATTGTCGAGGCGTTGCGAAAGCTATACGGCGCCGAAGCGCTCGTGAAGGAAATGACGGGTTCGACGTCGCGCATGGCCGTTGCGCGATAGCGACGCGCCGATCGGTCTTGATCACGACGCCGTGGCGGTTGCCGAGAGTACAGACTTCGGGCATTGTACGAACGCATGACGAATTCAGGCGGAAACAGTCGAGCGACGACGAACAGCGATTTGCGAGGAGGTTCGCGCGTCGCAGCCTTCGTTGCGGCGTTTGCGCTGATCGTCATCGGCCTTGCAATGATCTTCGGATTGCTTCTCGTGGAACGCGGGGATGCCTGGGAATGGTCCACGAAGACGCTGACGGATCTCGAAGGCGCGAAGATCAACGCGGCGTTGAAGGGGACCACGGAAGACGGCGTGCGCCTGGCCCGCCAGAATCCGGGACGGGCCGTCAGTCTGATCTCACCGCCATTGTCGCTCGATGACAGCGTCGGCCGCATTGTCGAAGTCGTGGCATCCTTGCCGGACGCCGGGACATCGTCGGATCAGTCCGTCGTGTTTCTCTGGCAATTGAAAGAGAAGCGCGACGACGGTGAGCAGGCAGGCTATCAATTCGAACGCACGCAGGCCCGCCTGGGCCCGACGCCGACGATTGTGCGATTTTCTCTGACAGTTCCGCCCGCCGAGCTTCATCGAATCGGATTCCAGTTTGCCGACGCGCAGTCGGATGTCGTCATTGAGCGGATGGCGTTTCCGACGTTGGGCATCGGCGAGCGCGTCTCGCTGGCACGCGCCCAATGGCTCAGGCAGGAGCCCTTTGAATCGCACAGCATCAACTTCCTGCGCGGTCCGTCGATTCTCGGAATCAGTGTCAATTCCTATCTGTTCGGCCTGCT
>JAJDEC010000649.1 GCA_029259995.1 Phycisphaerae bacterium | reverse complement strand
ATGATTGCGTGACAACTTCTTAACGAAATGATGAATTAGTCAGGATCATGCGATGTCCAGCCGTCTTTCCTTGTCGCCCCGAAACGCGCGAATCATGAAGATCGCCGTTGGTTCTGTTTTCTTGGCGTTCGCTCTGATGCTTGCGTACATCTACTATCGCGAAAAGCCCAGAATCCAGATCGTTGGACAGTCCATGGGCAGTATTGCAACAGTTCTCCACCTCTACATCGAAGAACACGGACTCATGCCGAGCGAAATTGAAGATCTTGTCACGGCCGGGCTAATAGAACGGGTCCCACCTTGCAGGCCACGGGGACTGAATGACGAACGGGCGACCACGGAATATCGACTAGCGATTTGGGATAATGATCATCCGATCTACTATTGGAACGATCTCGTCGTCAATTGGGGCGTGTCTGTTCAAGAACTTCAGGTGCGAGACGGCAAGTTGTTCAACAGACGAACCGGAGAGTCGGACTTCATCATCGGTCGACGCGATCTGTTCAATCCAGATAGGACTGTCGATCACCTGGGTCTTTCGATCATGTTGTTGGAAGCGCTAACGCAGCAACAAGAAAGCCAATAATCCAGATCGCGCCTGCCCGACTCTACTTCAAGAGCCCGCGCAGCAAACGAATCTGCCCCGCATGATAGGCATCATGCGCCGCCAATCCGTAGATCAACTTCAGGTTTGTCACCTTCGCACCCGAGGGTACCTCCGCCAACCGCTTCTTCGACAGCGACGCGATCGTGTCGCGAAGTTGGGCGTGCATGTCGTCCAGCAGCTTCACGTGCTGCTTCCAGTCGGCTTCTTTCAGTTCCTCGGGCACGCTGAACCAGTTGCTTCCCTTCAGCGGAAACCCGCCGCGCTTGGCGCCGGTGAGTCGTCGCAGGCCGGCGTATTTCCAGTAAGCGCAGTGCAAAACGAGTTCGGCGATCGAATGGCTCGCTTTTGCGATGCGCGTTGCCGCCTCCTTCGCGCTGACGCGTCGGATCGTGCTCCGCAGCGATGGTCCGTGCCAGCCGGGTTTGTGATAGGCGTCGTCGAGTGCGTCGAGAAGGATCTGGATTTCGATGGAGGTTCGCGTCGCGGGCATGAATTGGTCTCCTGTGCACTCGGCGATTTCATTCTATGTTCAAGATCTGGAAGTTTCCTTGCTCGATGCGCACGTGACTCGAATGTGGCGGACCGGCTATTAGCCGGTCCCACACGATGAAACTTTTTCAGTACGTAGTTCGCGTCGTTGGCGAGTTGTCACGAGTTCGCTGCGCTGAGACGGAGAGGTTTTGAGTTCCGTCACGCTGGGGACAGCGAGGCTCGGATGATTGCCACGCTGGGGACAGCGAGGCTCTGATGATCGTCACGTTGGGACAACGAGGCTCTGAATCAAAGTGCAATCTGAAATTCTTTGAACGAACGCTTGACGACGGACCGACTAACATGTAACCTAGGAGTTACATATGAAGCCTGAGTCCATGGATGCGATATTTCAGGCCCTGGCGCACGAGGCGCGACGGCGAATTCTCGACATTGTTCGGTCGAACCCCGGCTGCAATGTCAACGATGTCGCCGCGCACTTCGAGATGAGCCGGATTGCCGTGATGAAACATCTCGGCGTGCTGGAAGATGCGAGTCTCCTGATTTCGGAGAAGAAGGGGCGGGATCGGCGGATGTATATCAATACCGTGCCGATCCAGATGATCCATGAACGATGGACAACGGAATACAGCGCACTCTGGGCCGGCGCGCTGACGGACATCAAATACAAGCTGGAATCGAAGGGTAAGAAAGGGAAACGCAAATGAGTGACACGGAGCGAGCCGTTTTCAAGGTCCATATTCGCGGCAACATTCAGGATGTCTGGAATGAAATCACGAAGACGGACACATTGCAGAAGGCGATGTTCAACGCGCGCATGCACACAAATGGCCTGAAGAAGGGCGGCAAGATCCAGATGCGCTCGGCCAATGGCAAGTACGTAATCGTCGTAGGGGACATTCTCGAATTCGATCCGCCGCATCGCTACGTGCACACGTTTCGCTTTACGACACTCAACGATCCGCCCTGCAAAGTGGCCTACGACTTGAAGAAGGTCGATGGCGGCGTCGACTTCACGCTGACGGTCGACGACATGCCGAAGGGCACACAGACGGCCAAGCACATGACGTCGGGCGGCAAGATGATCGTCGACACGCTGAAGGCCGTGATCGAGACGGGCAAGCCGGCGATGGGTACGCGGATCAATTACGCCATGCAGGGGTTGATGGGGCCGCTCGTGATGCCGTTCATCTTCGGTAAGAAGTGCCACAGCGAGAAGTGGCCGCTGAATTGAGCTGTGAGTTGTGAGACTCGGGTCTTTAGATCGATGGGAGTATTTATCATGTTGAGAAGCATTGGTGCTGTTCTGGTGGGTTTTGTTGGATGGAGTGTGCTCTGGCTGGTCGGGAACATTGGGATCGCCGCGATCCAGCCCGATGCGTTCGACGCCAACGGCTTGACGTCGAATGTCGGAATCCTGGTCATCATTCTGGGATTCAGCATCCTGCTGAGTGTCATATCGGGCGCGCTGACGGCCCGAATCGCCGCCAAGTCGCATATCAAACATACATTGGTAACGGGCGTGTTATTGCTCCTCGTCGGCGTCGCCGTTCAGGTGTCAGTCTGGGACGCCATGCCGATTTGGTATCACTTACCGTTCCTCGCCGCGATAGTGCCCGCCAACCTGATCGGCGCACGCATGGTCACGTTGGGCCGGCGCGAGGCGATGCCGCCGTTGGCGACGAATTAATCGGACATCCGACTTATCGAACCCGCGGCGTGTTGGTCCGCCGATGTTGCCTGAATCAAGCAGTGATTTCCCCAAGCCGATGGTCCCCATGGAGAGACTCTGCATTGCGCGGACGCCTGCGGCGTATGGCGCGTGCAACCGGGGGGATCGAGATGTCAGAATCGGAGTCGAACGCAGCCGTCAGCGATCTGTCGCGGCTGAAGCAGCGCCTTGAGCGACGCGACACGCTCGCAGCGGATTGCGCCGAATTGCGTGAGAAGATCGAGGAGATGGAACGCGAGCTCAACGGCATTTCCTTCTGGCTGGAGGAAGCGGAGCGCGAGATTCAGAAGCTCAACGGCTCCGGTCTGACAGGTTTGGTGCTCGCCGCGTTCGGAAAACGGACGGAGCGGATTGAGGCGAAGACACGGGAGCTCGAGGGCCTTCGCGAGGACCATGGCTCCTACGACAGATTGCTCGAATCGGCGCGTCGGGATCTTGCCGGTCTCGAAGATCAGATCGAACAATTGGGTGACGCGCGGTCCGAGTACACGCGTTATCTGGAAGACAAGCGGGACGCATTGTCAGGATCGGCCGGCGAATCCGGCGAGGCATTGCGGAAGCATGTGGGCGAAAAGTCCAATGCCGAATCTCAGGTCAAGTGTCTTGTCGCGGCCATTGAAGCCGGACGCGAAGCGCTGGATCATTTGCACGACGAAGTGCATGTCATGGGGATGATGGGGCGCGTGCGTGCCGCCGAAGGTCATGGACTTCTGCGAACCGTCGTCAACGCCGGCCGCAAGCGGACCGTCGACGAATGTTCCAGTCGAGCGCGCCATTCGTTGACGCGATTCCGAAATCGCATCGAATCGGCCGGTTTCAGTGATTCGATGTGCTTGTTGCTCGCCGAAGCGGATCAACTGCTCGAAGGGATGGCGGGAAAGGTCCGGACGAGCAAGTTGCAGGTCAAGACGGTCGACCACGCGGCCGTCAGTCGGGTCGACGAGATCCTTCGAGAGATTCTGGGAAGCCTTGAGGACAGCCTTGCTCGACAGAAAGCGCTTGTCGCGGACATCGATCGACGCATTCAATCAGTCTTGGAGCAATCCTGACGCCTCGAGGCCAGGCGAAGTGAATTCGAAACAAATCGGTGCTTACGGCGTGTCTTCGGGATTTTCCGGGATCGCAAATCGATTATGATGCGCGACAACGAGAATGGCGCCGGCCATTCCCGAGCCGGAAATCCAACTCTCAGAGGTGACGCTTGTCGCAAATTCCGAGTCCGCCGCCGCTTCAATCATTCCAGTCGTTCGGCCAACCCGAGCCAAAGAAGGGCATGAGCACGCTCGTCAAAGTTCTGATCGGCGTTGGTCTGGTCATGGGGCTGACGATACTCGCATGTTTTGGCACGTGTATCTACATCGGCGCGACGGCGCCGCCGCCGCATGCACTGACGGGCGCGAAAGTACCGGCGAAGTACGTCAAGCAACTGAAGGACTTGGGAATTCTACGAGACGATGAGAAACTCGAGTGTTTCTTCAGCGACGCCATCACGTCGATCGATGGCGGTGTGTACATCCTGACGGACAAGCGACTCGTGCTCTATTCGACAGCCTGGACCGAGCATGAAATCTCGATTCCGTTGGCAGAGATCATCGATATCACGCCGAGCTATTCGACGTCATGGATCGATAACAGCATCGTGTCGATCGAAACTGCGGATGGCGGGCTATTCACATTCCCTGTCTCGATGGATCAGGGCGGGGATAAGATGTATGTCAAGCGATTGAAAGCGCTGGTCGACGCCGCAGCCAGGTAGTGCTCGAGCGAACAGCATCGGCGCAACATCTCGATGTTGCGCTGCGAACCCCACACGAACGATTCCGAGGCAACGTTTCCGTTCGTATTCCAATGAACGGCCGACATTGCCGCGTCCTGACTGACAATGCAGTCCGCAATCATACAAACAGGAAGATGATGTCCAGTATGGCGAGGATGATAGCAATGATGATTGAAAATGTGTCCATCTGATGGCTCCCTTTGTTCTGGCAAGGCGTTGATTGACGAGTCCACTCCACACGAACCCGCGCTGATTCACTGGTAGTGACACGAGAAAGGCCGGAACGTTGACGAAAACATTGATTCGACTGCACGATTCAACATGCTATTTGGTTTCATCCATCCGCTTCAGCAATTCTCGAAGGTGCTGTTCTCGGTTCTTGAGTTCGTCGCGATAGGTGCTTGTTTGCGTCCTTCGCACTTCAGACGGCATTTCGTACAGCTCTCGCGCGATCAGGTCCGTGATCAGTCGGTGCTCCAGAGATGTGAGTTCCAGTGTCATGCCACACCTCCTTCCTCTGGATGATAGCCGGTTCTCGGCGATTTGCCCCGGCAGGCGGACATGGACGCCGTGTCCCTATTGGTTCACCCCGATTTCAGTCGATCGGCGTTGAGGACGCACAGCCGGGGATTTGACAATTGTGGGCATTGCGAAGGTTGATCAAGTTGCAAACACGCGGCCGATAACGTCCGATTCGGACGCTGTTTCTGACTGCCGGTTGCGTTCTCCCGAGCCCGACAATCGTATGCTCAAGAGGGTACGCCATTTCGTCGAAGGACGTAGCGCATGGAACGTTCAAGAATCATCTGTCTGAAGCGAATCGTTATCGGATTCGTCGTCAGTTGCCTCGCTGTGAGCGTCACCGTATGGGCGATGATGACATACGTACCGCAGTCGTCTCCGATCTTCTTCGCGATCGGCGCCGCGTTCGCCACGTTTTATTGCATGACGTTCACGATGCGCGCCGCGATCCGCGAGTCGTATCATGCCGGGGAAGTCGGTCGACGACTTCCGGTCCGGCGATCGTCCAGAACTGATGGTTCGTCCAAGACAAATACACCAAAACGGATCCCGGCACGGACCCTGTTCAGTGCTGCAGATGATTCGATGCCGCCCGAAGCGGAGCATCGAGAGACCGTCGCCTCGTCGTCGTTCGGCGATTGAGTGTTCGCAATCCGAATCAGAATCCTGAACAACGGTTCGACGGCGAGAGGCTTGAAGCCGCCGACGCGTCGTTTCGACACGCACACTGGCGAATATTCCGGAGTGCGGCAGGAATTCAAGTCAATCCCCAATGTCGCCGGGGACTTTATGGCGCTTTCGCGTTATTCTCTAACAGCTGTGGCAACGGAATGCCGCGGTTTCATCAGGCAGTCAATCCCAAAGCGTGAGAATCGTGAGCGTGATCCTTGTCGGGCTTCCCGAACGGAGCGAAGCGACGCCGCCCATGTCGAAGAGCCACATCAGTCCATCCAATCTCGTCCTGACGGACTTCATCGATGTCGGCGATCTGCAGGCACTGCAGGACGGGTTCGCGCGCCTGACGGGCATCGCGACGAGCATTCGAGACCATACGGGGCTGGCCCTGACGCGGCCGGCGGAAAAACCGCACTTCTGTGAGTTGATGCAGTCCACGTTTTCCGGCAAGACGGCCTGTCTGGAGAGCCATGCGCAGGCCGCGGGCCTTGTCGAATCTGCCGTACAGCCGTGTCGCGCCGAGTGCCACGCAGGCCTTTGCCAGTCCGTCGCGCCCATCGTCCTGAACGGACAGCACATCGGTACGATCATCGTCGGCGATCGCCCGGAGCATCAGCTGACGCCATTAACGATTTCGACGCTCGCAACGAAATTCGGGCTGAGTGAGGAGGCATTGGCCGAGTCTGCGGAAGATCTGAAGCCGTGGTCCGAAACCCGGATGGAGAAGGCGACGCGTTTCATCCAGCAACTTGCCAATACGATCGCGCGCCTCTGCTACAACGCCTACCAGCTCCGTTGCCGGATGGACGACATGTCGGCCGTGCACGGCGTCGGGCTCAAGCTCGCGGGACGCACCAAGCTTCAGGAGATTCTCGACACGGCGACGCGGCTGCTCGTGGAGGCGATGGAACTCAAGGCGGCCGGGATTCGATTGCTCGACGAGGAATCCGGCGTTCTTGAGATCGCCTCCGTTTGTAACCTCTCGCCCGAGTACCTCGATAAGAAGGCCATTCTCGCGTCGGAAAGCGAAATCGATCGGGAAGCGCTATCCGGCCAGACGCTCTATATTCGCGACCTTCGAACCGACCCGCGAAACTTCTATCAGGAAAAGGCACGCCGCGAGGGACTCGGCAGCGCCCTCGTCGCGCCCCTCAAGTCCGGTGGAAGACCGCTCGGCGTCATGCGCGCCTACATGGATCGCGTCACGGAGTTCAGCGAATTCGATCGGGCCCTGCTGGAGGCCATTGCTTCCCAGGTCGCGGCGGCCATCGTCAATGCCCGGCTTCGACGCGACGTCGCCGAGGCGGAACGACTGGATCGCCAATTGAAGCTGGCCGCGGATGTCCAGCGCCGAATGTTCCCGGCGGAAATGCCCAGTCATCCCCGCTGCGAATTCGGCTGTGTCTATGAGCCGCACTCGGAATTGGGGGGCGACTTTTATGACTTCATCCAGGATACCGACGGGACACTCGGGTTCGGGATTGCTGACGTTGTCGGAAAAGGCGTTCCCGCATCCCTGATCATGGCCAGTGCCCGCTCGGCCCTGCGAAGCCACGCGCGAAGCTCGGCCACGTTGTCCGAGCTGATGTCCAACGTGAACCGTCGAATCTGCGAGGACACGCTGATCAGCGAATTTGTCACGATGTTCTTCGCCGCCATTGCGCCGGACGGGAAGTCGATGCGATTTTGCAACGCCGGTCACGAGCCGATGCTGCGACTGCGGGACGGTACGATCGAGACGCTCGACGAGGGGGGGCTCGTTCTCGGGATCGATCCGGATGCCACCTATGATTGGGCGACGACGGATCTGCGTCCCGGGGACATCTATGTCCTGGTCACGGATGGCGTCATGGAGGCGATGAACTACGACGGCGAGACATACGGCCGCGTTCGGCTGGATCAATCGATCCGGACCCATGCGGCCCACGATTCGAAAATGCCGGCGTCCTTGATCGCCAAGCAGATCATGTGGGATGTTCGACGCTTTGTCGGGCTCGCCAAACTGGCCGACGATTTGACGGTCGTCGTCCTCCGATCCCATTGAGCTGGCCGCGTCATCCGCCCGCGTCTTCCTCTTGCGACGCCGACAGCGTATCTCCTGAAGCCGTCCACAGGCAATCCGCCGCCGGAATAGGTACCCGGACAAGTCCCACTATCATCATTGGTCATCCGCTGATACGTTATTCGCGACGTGGGTCGACGCATCCGGCGCGGCCCTCGTCGACGAAACAGGTGAACAACGTCTCATCGCGGCACGACGATCAAACAGCGTGAAGCAGTGAGCGGACCCAGGATTCTACGTCCATTGGATGTGAGGCGGGAGTAACGGAATGGCGGATCAGGCAGACATGGCGGAACAACGAATCGTCATACGCGGCATCAGGATCGAAGACTACGACGCGATTCGCGACATGGCATTGCGATGCTTTCCAGGGATGCACCCGTGGGAGAAGGATCAGATCGAGAGCCAGCTCGCGCTGTTTCCCGAAGGCCAGTTGTGCGTGGAGTTCGACGGCAAGGTCGTTGCATCGTCCAACAATCTGATCGTTGACTTCGACGACTACGAAGACTGGCAGAACTGGAAGGAGATTGCGGATGGCGGATACATCCGCAATCACGATCCCGCGGGCGACACGCTCTACGGCATCGAGATCATGGTCGATCCCGAATTCCGCGGCATGCGCCTTGCGCGCCGGCTTTACGACGCCCGCAAGGAAATCTGCCGACACATGAATCTGCATTCGATCATCATCGGCGGCCGCATTCCGGGCTACGGCAAACACGCGGAAGAGATATCCGCACGCGAATACGTCGAGCGCGTCGTGCGCAAGGAACTGACGGATCCTGTGTTGACTGTCCAGTTGTCGAACGGTTTCACACTGCGGAGCCTCATCCCGAATTACTTCCCTGCCGACGAAGCGTCGCGCGGCTATGCGACGTTTCTGGAGTGGGTCAATCTCGATCACGTCAAGGATCGGCCGCGTCGCTTTCGGGCCGTTTCGCCTGTACGGCTGTCGCTCGTGCAATACGGCATGCGAACGATCGAGGACTTCGACGAATTCGCCACGCAATGCGAGTTCTTCGTCGATACGGCCTCGGACTGCGCCGCCGACTTCCTCGTCTTTCCGGAGCTCATCACGTCGCAGTTGCTGTCAACGATCAAGTATGAGCGCCCAGGTCTCGCCGCGCGCAAGCTCGCGGAATACACGCCGCAATACCTCGACCTCTTCACGCGCCTCGCCATGAAGTACAGCGTCAACATCATCGGCGGATCGCATTTCGTCCAGGAGGATGAACGGCTCTACAACGTGTCCTTCCTCTTTCAGCGCGACGGAAGCATCGGTAAGCAGTACAAGCTGCACATCACGCCGAGTGAGAGGAAGTGGTGGGGCCTTTCCCCCGGCAACACGGTCGAGGTTTTCGATACCGATCGCGGCAAAGTCGCCATCCTTATCTGCTACGACATCGAGTTTCCGGAGCTGGCCCGCGTGGCGACGGCGCTGGGGGCGCGGATCATCTTCGTGCCGTTCAATACCGACGAGCGATACGCGTATCTGCGCGTTCGCCACTGCGCCCAGGCCCGCGCGATCGAGAACGAAGTCTACGTGGCGACAGCCGGCTGCACGGGAAATCTGCCCTTCGTCGACAACGCCGACGTCCACTACGCGCAGTCGGGCATCTACACGCCGTCGGACTTTGCCTTCGCCCGCGACGCCATCGCGGCCGAGAGTGGCGAGAATGTCGAAACTCTTGTTGTGAATGACGTCGATCTCGAAGCCCTGCGTCGATTGCGCGCGGATGGCTCTGTCACGATGTGGAAGGATCGGCGCAAGGACCTGTACCAGATTCACTACAAGGGCGGCGACGGCACGGAGCTGCATGTCTGACGGGCGGCGGCCCAACCTGCTGGCGAGCCGACGCGGGCGTCGATTTCTCTTCGGCGCGTTGTATTTCAGCGAAGGTGCGCCGATCGGTTTTATCTGGTGGGCGATGCCGACGTTGCTGCGTGAGCGCGGCGTCGATGTCGCCGTCATCGGCGAGATGTCGGCCCTGCTGGTCCTGCCTTGGGCGCTGAAGTTTCTCTGGGCCCCGCTGGTCGACACGCTGCGTTCGCGCGTGTGGGGCTTTCGGGCGTGGATCGTCTCGGCCCAGCTGATGATGGGCCTGACACTGATTCCACTTCTCAATGCTGACGTCTTCAACGACTTCCAACTGCTGCGCTGGGTCCTGATCCTGCATGCCGTTTGCGCCGCGACACAGGATGTCGCCGTCGACGCGTTGTGCATTGCCAGCGCGCCGTCGCAGGAGCGCGGGACTCTGAACGGCTGGATGCAGGCGGGCATGCTCGTGGGGCGGGCGATCTTCGGCGGCGTCGCCCTGATGCTCGTTCAACGTATTGGACTCGCCAACGTCCTCCTGCTGATGATTGCGGCCATCTGGATGACGACGACGCTCGTCATCGCGTTCACGCGCGAAAGCGAACCCGGCGCGACAGACGCCGTGGACCTGCGCGTGCAGGGTTTTCGTGCGTCGCTGATCGCCGCGGCCGCAAGCCCGGCGACGTGGTTCGGCCTCCTCTTCGCAGCGACGGCGGCGGCGGGATTCGAGGCGATCGGCGCTTTCTTCGGGCCCTGCCTGACCGACGCGGGCGAGTCGACGGCATCGATCGGCCAGTTCTATCTCGGCCCTGTCATCGGTCTGACACTCGTTGGCGCGCTGATCGGCGGCTGGGCGTCGGATCGTCTCGGCAAGCGGCGCTTCGTGGCGGCGACGATCGTAGCGCTCGTCGTCGCGGGCTGTCTCGTCTCGCTGGCGGCGCACAGGATCGCAGGTGGTACGACGCTTATCTACGCAGCCCTCGGCCTTCTCTACTTCATCATCGGTCTGTTCACCGCTTCTTCGTACGCACTGCTCATGGACATGACCGACCCGCGGCTTGGCGGCACGCAGTTCAGCGCATTCATGGGGGCGACGAATCTCTGCGAATCGTGGGCCGTCTTCGCCGGCGGCGCCCTGGCGGCCCGATGGGGCTACGCGGCCATGTTTGCGGCCATGAGCGGCCTATCGCTGGTGGGGCTGCCGATCCTGCTCGCGATGCGTCGTTCGAGCACTCTTTCCGACGATTCCGTCTGACGTCGGACAGCCTCCTGCCGGGCGGATTTTCGAGAGTCTGATTGAAGGCGCGCTCGTCAAGACTGACTCGAGTTGGATTCCGCACTGCGGGCTTAACGATCCATCGGTCACTCCATGGGTCCGAGTAGGATCGCAGCACGGCTGTTATCGGTCGGCATGATCAGGTTGAGGCGTTTCCAGCGCCTTCGGCAGTTCAGGCGATTGTTCATTCCATGCATCGATATAATCCCGCGTCATGCCCGAAAATGACCGATGATCTGGGTAGTCAGGAGCCAGAAATGAACATTGTGATCTGCGGCGCGGGGCAGGTCGGCAGCTATGCCGCCGAGCAACTCGCGGCCGCGAACCACAACATCACTGTGATCGACAGCGACGGGGATCGACTGAAGCGTATCGAGGACACGCTGGATGTTGGAACGCTGCAGGGGAATTGCGCCGAAGCGTGGATTCTCCGCGAAGCCGGCTGCGCCGATGCCGATCTGCTGATTGCCGCGACGGATCGCGACGAAGTCAATCTCTTGACCGTGAGCCTGGCGAAGGGCGTCGGCGCGCGGCGGACGATCGCCCGTGTCCATCATCGCGCCTATTTTGAAAATCAGGGACTCGACTACCTGAAGCACCTGGGCATTGATCGCATGATCTGCCCCGAGTATTCAACAGCCATTGCGATTGCCCAAACGCTGCGAAATCCTGGCGCCCTGGCGATCGAGAACTTCGCACGCGGACGCATCGAGATTCAGGAATTTGAAGTCAGCCCCGAAGCGCCGGCCATCGACGTGCCGCTGTCGGAACTCACGATTCCCCGCGGTACGCTGCTCCTGGCCCTCACACGCAACAAATACGTCTTTCTGCCGGATGCGAACACGGCGCTGAAGCCGGGGGATCTTGCGATTCTTGCCGGCAACAGCGATACGTTTCAGGAAGCGCGGCGGATGTTCCATAACGAGAAACTGTCGCGCAGCGACGTCGTCATCATGGGAGGCCCGGCCCTTGCCGTCTGGCTTTGCCGATCCCTTCGCGGTCGGAATTTCGCGATTCGACTTTTCGAAACCGACCGCGCCCGTGCGGAGGAACTGGCGGACAAACTGGACTGGGTCACAGTCATTCACGCCGATCCGACAGATCCGAACATCTTCGCAGAGGAGAACATCGCCAACGCCGATGTCTTCGTCGCGCTACTCGACGACGACGAACAGAACATCCTGGGCAGCGCCTGGGCCAAGAGCATGGGCGTGAAGGAGACGATCGTTCTCGTTCAACGACCGAAATACCTCCACCTCTACAAGAACGTGAATATTGATCGCAGCTTCAGTCCGAGACGCGTCGCCGTCACGGAGATCGAACGCGTGATTGACGAGCGGCCAATCAAATTCATGGCGTCTCTCGCAAAGGGCGTTCTCGATCTGTTTCAGGTCGATGTCGGGCCAAATTCCGAGATTCTCAATAAGCCGTTGAAAGACGTGACGCTCGCCCCGCATTGGATCATCACGGCCATCCGCCGTGGAGACGATGTGCGCGTTCCCGGCCGTGATGACGATGTCCGTGCCGGTGACACGCTCCTCGTCGCCGGTCAACACGGCATGGAATCGAAACTCAAATCCATATTTGGTATTGGATAAGCGACGTGAATTACCGCCTTGCCGGCAAGCATCTCGGACTTCTGTTCATGGTCCTCAGCGCGATCATCCTGCTTGTCGCGACCTGGAGCGGAGCCGTCGTTCTCATGGGCGACGCCCGGGAATCAAGGGCCGCAGGGGCGCTGCTCATCAGCGGTGTGATCGGAATCCTCGGCGGCGGCGTCCTCTGGTTGGCAGGGCGTTCGGATCGCGGCGCGCTGAGACGCCGGGAGGCGCTGCTGCTTGTCGCCGCCAGCTGGTTGTTCGGTGCGGCGCTCGCGGGCTTACCGTATTTCGTCTGGGCATGTCTCGCGGGCGACGAGTTTCCGGCGCATCGATTCCTGTCCCCGGTCAACTGCTATTTCGAATCCATGAGCGGGCTGACGACGACGGGCGCAACCATCCTGACCGGTATCGACACGCTTCCCCGGACCATTCTCCTCTGGCGTGCATTGACGCACTGGCTTGGGGGACTGGGCATCGTCGTCCTGTTCGTCGCCGTCCTGCCTGCCATGGGCGTCGGCGGCAAGCGGCTCTTTCAGATCGAGGCCCCAGGACCAGATCCCGAAGGCGTTCACCCGCACATCCGCCAGACTGCGAGGATACTCTGGTTTATCTACCTGGGGCTCACTGTCATCCAGACAATCGCGTTGCGGCTTGCGGGAATGGACTGGTTTCATGCGCTGTGCCATACCATGGCAACGCTGGCAACGGGCGGATTCAGTACCGTCGATTCAAGCGTCGGCGGATTCAATTCCGTCGCCGTCGACATCATCGTTATCTTCTTCATGATCGTGGCGGGCGTGAACTTCGGCCTCTATTACCAGCTCATGACGCGTCGCGTGCAGTCGGTCTGGCGCGATACGGAATTGCGCCTCTATCTGGCGCTGATGGGCGGCGGCGCGCTGATTGTCGTACTCTGCCTGGTGTCCCAGACACTTCACCTGACGACGGGCGAGTCCGTCGAACCGTCTGTCGGCCAGGCAGTGCGACACGGCGTGTTCACGACCGTATCGATTCAGACGACGACGGGATTCGGCACCGCCGACTTCAATCACTGGCCCACGTTGGCAAAGATCGTGTTGCTGGCCCTGATGTTAGTCGGCGGATCGGCCGGATCGACCAGCGGCGGCGTCAAAGTGATCCGAATCTGGATTGCAATCAAGGTCATGGCCGCGGAGATTGAGCACATCTTTCGGCCCAACGTTGTGCGACCGCTGCGCCTCGGCGGGAGCGCCATATCGCCCGAATTACGGCTCAGTACGATTGCCTATGTACTCGGTGTTGTCGTCCTTCTATGTGTCGGGACGTGCCTGATCATGCTTCTCGAACCCGATGATGCCATCGACGTCACGACGGCCTCCACCAGTTGCCTCGCAACGCTATGCACGATCGGTCCCGGGCTCGCCAAGGTCGGGGCCATTGAAAATTACGGCTGGCTGACAGACGGAAGCAAGATCGTCCTTTCGTTGCTGATGGCGCTGGGCCGACTCGAGGTATTTGCCATCATTGTCCTGTTGCAGCCGCGATTCTGGCGTGGAAACTGATTCAGCCTGATCGCGCGAAAATACTCCTTCGAGTGAATCGCCGCATCATGTGCAATTGAACAGACGCCGGTTCTCGTGACGCCGACGTGTGTGCCTACGTCATGTTTGCAATCAGCTTTTTGACCGCTTCCAGATCGCAACGCTGCCACTTCTGCGATTCCGCACCATCGAGAAATTCATTTGCCTTCATGCGCAGTCGGGCGCGGGCGGCGGCCGTCGCCGGACCGTTCGACAAGTCCACGAGACTCTGCATGAATGCGAGCCCCGCGTTGCGATCCGTGATCGCGTAGGGGCGGAGCTGATCGGCGTAGTCGTTGATCATGTCGTCATGCGTCGAGGTCTTCGCAATCACGCGCAGCCGCTGATTCTTGTCGACGCGCCTTGTCGAGGGCGTCCCGCGACCGAGCCGCTTCGCCAGCGCAGACTTCAGCCAGTCGATCGCGGAGATTGCCGTGTACGGATCATTCTGCCCAGGCGACAAGGCCCGGGCGGCAATTTCGACGAGCTCATTCACAAGAAATCGATTGTCCTGGTCGGGCGTGCGCTGCGCCCCGAGTGCGAAGACGTTGTGAACGCGATCGCGGAGGTCATCCCCGGTATCAGTCACGTCATGGATCGTCGCCAGCGCCGTGCCGGGATAGACGAAGTCTCCGGGGCGACAGTGCAGCGTGACAACAATGTCTGCCTCCGTCGCGATGTCAATCAGGCCTTCGTCGTCGAGTGTCTGAACATACCCCGACGCCCTGGACTCGATGCGAATTTCCTTCGAATGTTCGGTCGCTAGCTGTTCCGCATCGGGCACGTCGTCGGCGTCGTCGGCGTTGACGCCGTGGCCCACTTCTTGCGGGAACAGCTGATCGATCTTCTTGTCGAGTTCACGGCCGATGGCGTGGAGGACGTTGGCGACGTGGATCGACTCGGGGATGTGATGGATATAGTAGATGAGGATGCCGGCGCAGCTGATGGTCGCAACCATACCGACGACGATGGCGATGTGCGGAATGAAGACGCCGACGGATTCGTATTCTTCAACCGGCGACTGCACGCTGCGAAGCACCAGCAGGCAGTAGAGGAAATTCGCAAGGAATGCGCCGAGGCTGACCTGATTGCCGCGATCGCGCATGAAATTCGTGAGAATACGGGGACCGAATTGCGCCGTGGCGTAGCCGACCGACGAAATCGTGATGGCGAATGTGACGCCGGCCACGGTAATCATCGAACCCGCGATGGTGGCGAGCAGCGTGCGGGCGGCCTCCGGCGTGCTCGTGTAGAGGTAGGGGATGTCGCGGAGTCCTTCGCCGCCGACGTGGCGATCGATGGCGACACAGACAAAGGCCGTGATCGCGGCCGTGATGGACATCAGCGTCGGGATGAACCAGTAGCTGGACTTGAGGTAATACCAGGCTTGAAAGAGCCGCGCTCTCATACCGATGGAGTCCTGACTGCCAGTGACAATTCGCGCGCAG
>JAJDEC010000648.1 GCA_029259995.1 Phycisphaerae bacterium | reverse complement strand
CCCAAGCGCATCGCTCTGGAGCTCTATCAGCCGTTCATCATTCGCAAGCTCAAGGAGCGCGGACTGGCAGACACGATCAAGAGCGCCAAAAAGATGCTCGAACGGCGCGACCAGGAAATCTGGGACATCCTTGAAGAAGTCATTCATCAGCATCCGGTCATGCTGAATCGTGCGCCGACGTTGCACCGCATGGGTATTCAGGCCTTCGAACCGGTCCTCGTCGAAGGCAACGCGATCAAGATCCATCCGCTCGTGTGTCGCGGTTTCAACGCGGACTTCGACGGCGATCAGATGGCCGTCCACCTGCCGTTGTCGATCGAAGCGCAGGCGGAAGCCCACATCCTGATGTTGGCCACGAACAATATTTTCAGTCCTGCGAGCGGCTCGCCGATCATGTCGCCGAGTCAGGACATCGTCATGGGCATCTTCTACCTGACGTGCGATCATCACGTCGAGGCGACGAAGCCCGAGGCGAAGCGGCTCTTCACGAACGATGTCGAAGCAATGCTGGCGTTCGATGTCGGCAAGCTCAGCATTCATCAGCCGATCCGCGTGCGAATCAAACGAACGCACATTGTGACGGGCCAGAAGAAGCTGAAGGAAGATTCGCCGAAGAACAAGATCATCGAAACGACGGTCGGCCGGCTGATCTTCAACGACATGCTGCATCCCGACATGCCGTTCTACAATTACCCGCTCAGTTCCAAGGGCGCTTCCCGCGTCATTGCCGATTGTTATGAAATCCTCGGTCGATCGCACACGATCGATCTGCTCGATCACATCAAGCAGATCGGCTTCCGCTGGAGTACGACGGCCGGCTTGTCGTTCGGTCTGACTGACATGCGGATTCCCGAGAAGAAGAAACTGATCATTGATGCGGCCCAGAAGAAGGTCGATCGCATTCTTCGCGCCTATCAGCACGGTCAGATTACGGACCTCGAACGCTACAACGCGCTCATCGACATCTGGGTTCACGTGCGCGAGCAGGTGACCGAGGCGATGATGGCGGAATTCAAGAACGACTTCCGCGATGACAAGGGCCATTACGTCCAGTCTACGGACGAAGGGGCGATCAAGTACCTGAATCCGATTTACCTGATGTCGGACTCCGGTGCCCGAGGTAGTGTCGACCAGATTCGACAGCTCGCGGGAATGCGAGCCCTGATGGCCAAGCCGTCCGGCGAAATCATCGAGACGCCGATCAAGGCGAACTTCCGCGAAGGACTGAGCGTTCTCGAATACTTCAGTTCAACGCACGGCGCTCGAAAGGGTCTGGCGGATACCGCCCTCAAGACGGCGGACTCCGGATACCTGACGCGAAAGCTGGCCGACGTGGCCCAGAATCTGATCGTCTCCATGACGGACTGCGGAACGATCAAGGGCATCACGAAGGGCGCCCAGTACAAGGGCGAGGAAGTCGATATTCCGCTGGCCGATTCGATCGTCGGTCGCATCGCGCGAGACACGATCAAGCATCCGGTCACGGACGAGACAATCGTCAAGGAACATCAGATCATCACAACGCAGATCGCTCGACGCATTGAAGGTGCGCCGGACGAGGGCGGCCTCGGTCTCGATCGCATTCGCGTTCGCAGCCCGTTGACCTGCGAAGCCCCCGTCGGTGTGTGTGCGCGTTGTTACGGCATGGATATGTCCTGCGGTCAGCTTGTCGAACGCGGCATGGCCGTCGGTATCATTGCGGCCCAGTCGATCGGTGAGCCGGGTACGCAGCTGACGATGCGAACGTTCCATACCGGTGGTGTCGCGAGTCGCGCCGTCATCGATAGTGACATTCACTCCGTCAACGGCGGTGTCATCGCCTTCCACAGTCTGAACGCGGTTCCGTTCAAGGATCCAGAGACGGAAGTCGACTGCCTCATTGTCCTCAAGCGTAATGGCGAACTGGCCATCAACGATGACAAGGGCCGGGAACTCGAGAAGCACAAGATTCCGTATGGTGCGCGCGTCCTGGTGACTGAAGGCCAGACCGTCGATCGACGATCGAAGCTGTGCGAATGGGATCCGCACTTGACGCCGATTCTCGCGGAAGCGGCAGGTAAGATTCGCTTCCAGGATGTCGTCGAAGGTGAAACGGTTCGTATCGACCAGGAAGCCAAGGGCAAGAGTCGATACATCGTCGTGGAACATCGCGGCGACAAGAATCCGCAGGTCATCATCGAGGACAACGAAGGCAAGATTCTCGAGTATCACTATCTGCCGGCGAAGGCCCGTATCGAAGTGGCCGAAGGCGACTCCGTGAAGGCGGGTTCGCTATTGGCGAGACGGCCTCGCGAACTGTCGGGTACGCAGGACATCACGGGTGGTCTGCCCCGCGTCACGGAACTCTTTGAGGCACGAAAGCCGAAAGAGCCGGCCGTCATGGCGGAGATTTCGGGAACCGTCGAGATTCGCAGCGACAAGCGCCGCGGAAAGATGACGATCATTATCAATCCGGACAGCAAGGACCTCGAGTCGCGCGAGCATCACGTTCCGCAGGACAAGCACCTGCTGGTCCACGCCGGCGATCACGTCGAGGCGGGTGATCCGTTGTGCGACGGTCCGCTGGTGCCGCATGACATCCTGGCGATCAAGGGTGAAGACGACCTGCATGCCTATTTGATCAAGGAAGTTCAGAGTGTCTATCGTTCGCAGAACGTGGGCATCAACGACAAGCACATCGAAGTGATCCTGAGCCAGATGCTGCGCAAGGTGAAGATCGACAACCCGGGCGACTCCGATCTGCTTCCGGGCGAAGTGGCGGATCGACATCGCTTCCAGTTCGTGAACATGTCGATGGCCAAGAGCGTTCGCATCACGGATCCGGGCGACTCGAACTACTCGGAAGGCCAGATCGTCGCCAAGGAAGAGTTGAGCATCACCAACGAGAAGCTCGACGATGAAGGCAAGGATCCGGCCAAGGGCCGCAAGCCGAAGCCGGCGACGGCATCGACGCAGCTTCTGGGCATCACGAAGGCGGCGCTGCAGAGCGATTCCTTCATCTCGGCGGCAAGTTTCCAGGAGACGACGAAGGTCCTCACGGAAGCGGCCCTGGGCAGCCAGGCGGACTATCTGCATGGCCTGAAGGAGAATGTCATCCTCGGCCACTTGATTCCGGCCGGTACGGCGTTCAAGCCCTATCAGGACATGACTGTCGAGCACAAGGGCAATCCGATCGAGGAAGAGGCCCGCGAGGTCCAGATGCCGGGATCGGGCACAATGGCCGGCATGGCCGAGGCCGAGGCGGCTGCGGCGGAAGCCGTCATGCCCCGGGCCGCCATGGGCGAGCTGAAGCGTGCCCTGGACAGCGGCGCGCCGATCGGTCCGGCCCCAGCGGAAGAGCAGGCAACGGGCGACGGCGGCGTGGAAGCCGGCGAACAGCAGAATTGACGAAAGACGCGAGTCTGGCGTATATTACGCGGCTCGAATGTTCGCAGCGGCTGAACGGTCCGATGGACTGTCCGGCGGCTCGAACGACGACCAGGCAGTAACAGAGGTAGCTATGCCAACGATTAATCAACTGTGTCGAAGTCCGCGCGAGATTGAGAAGAAGAAGTCCAAATCGCGCGATTTGGATAACTGTCCGCAGCGGCGCGGCGTTTGTCTGATTGTGAAGACGATGACGCCGAAGAAGCCGAACTCGGCCCTTCGAAAAGTCGCCCGCGTTCGCCTGTCGAACGGCCGCGAAGTCACGGCCTACATCGGCGGCATCGGTCACAACCTGCAGGAGCACTCCATTGTGCTCGTGCGCGGCGGCCGGGTTCGCGACTTGCCGGGTATTCGATATCACATCGTCCGCGGCGCGCTGGACTGTGCTTCCGTCGAACAGCAGGAGAAATTCGGCGTTCGACGAAATCAGAGCCGCAGCAAGTACGGCACGAAGCGCAAGAAGTAACGGCTGAAAAGTCAAAATCGAAAAAACGTCAGAATTGACTGAGTGTGTGTAACGGTCGACATGCGTCGGCTGAGTATGGTGATCGGCGATTGATTCGCCGGCGTTGTGCGGAAAGCGATCAATGCGTTCTGCACGCCAGAAGAAAGGTATCTCGAAATGGGCTATAAGCGCTGGACCAAGTCCGAGGCACAGTTGCGACCGGATCCCCGGTTCAACAGCAAGCTGGTTTCCAAGTTCGTCAACTGCATGATGCACAACGGCAAGAAGACTGTTGCGCTCAAGATCATGTACGACGCGATGGACGCGGCCGCCAAGCGAATCAGCGACAAGCCGGCGCTCGAAATTTTCGAGAAGGCCATTCAGAACGTTCGACCCAGCGTGCAGATCCGCAGCAAGCGCGTCGGTGGTTCCAACTACCAGGTGCCGATGGCCGTCAACCCGAAGCGCAGCCAGGCGCTCGCGATTCGATGGGTCATCGAAGCGGCCCGCGCGAAGAAGGGGCGACCGATGAAGGATCGCCTCGCGTCGGAACTGCTCGACGCCTACAACGGCCAGGGCAAGGCCGTCGATACCCGCGAGAACGTGCATCGCATGGCGGACGCCAACAAGGCGTTTGCGCACTTCGCCTGGTAGGCTTGGGCGACTGCTTCTTCGACAATTCGAGTGTTTCAACGGCGATCGTTTTGCGGTCGCCGTTTTTTTGCGCGCGTTGTGGCAGGGATCGGGGATTCGAGGGATCAGGGGATCGAGTGGGGCGGGGGCAATCCACCAAGTCCCGGCAGGGACGACATTTAATAGCCAGGCAATTACAAGGCTGGGATTGCGACGAGCGTTTTCGTGCACATTGCCATCCCGGTGGGCAACGCCGCGAGTCGCGCGCGGCGCACATTCTGTCCCTATCCGTGAAGTACCAACACTTCGCGGCTCAGCATCGGCGCATTCAATTCGTTTCGGTCTTCCGAATATGAACGATGATTGCTGAGGTCATCACGGCGATGGCGATTGCGGCGACTCGATATCTGGAAGTGCCTTCCAGCGACGACCAGAATTGCGGGATCAGGCGGACTGTCCGCCAGTACGAGGGTGAATTCGAGCCATCGTCCAGAATCCAATGAATGACTCCCGCTTCGCCGAGCATTACTGCGCTGATTATTGCGAAGAACGCGACGACGACGGGGAATGTGCGACCGGCTTTTCGAGCCTTGTCGATTATCAGGCTGATGACGATTCCAACGGCGATTCCGATGACTCCGAGTTCGCCAATGATGACAAAGTCGGGCACGAGGATTTCCGTCTGGTGCTTCGGCGTCAGCCAGTCGATGAGGATGAAATCCAGCCACCAGAGCCCGCACCACATTGCGGCGCCGGCAATTATGGCGACGGCGCCGCAGAGCAGCGTCATCAGCACGCCGGGAAGCGATGCGCGTTTTTCACGGGCTGATTCGGCGATCTTCTCGTGCAGACATTCATCGCACACTTGCGCAACGCGATCTTCGATCCATGTCAGCGTCTTGATTGAACTGGTCTTGCAATAGTGGCACGTGTTTCCGTTGCCCGAACCGCCGGCGCGTTTGACGACATCCAGCATGGCGTCAAGACAGCGCGTCAGGCCGTCGTTCAGAAAGTTCTCATCGGCCTCGAAGGCCGTTAGATGCACGATCGTGTCGTCGAAGCTGATGCGGACGCGCTTCTCGTCGATGTGCGCCTGCACGATGGGATCGCGGATGTCGTCCGTCTTCGGCACGGCCTCTTCCGGGACGCCGACGTAACGGAGCTGTGCAAGGATATTGATGCTCGGCGGCACTTCGAACCCTGATTCTCCGATCGAGCCATGAGAACAGGGCAGCGTCAGCGCGACCGGAAGCGACTTGTACCAACCGACGAACGTGTCTTCGCCGACGGCGGTCAGGGCGAAGCGGTCGATGAGCGCACTGACAGATTCGATGGTCTTCTCCGGGGCCGACATAGGCGGAATTATTGCGGATCGTCGCGGAAACTCAAAGTCGTCGTGGGTGCATTGTTAATAAGCCGATCGTCAATTCGGCGAAGCGGGGCGGCTCGCGCCAGGCCCGCGTCAATCGGCATGCATTCGCTACGAGACGACCGCTCCGCATTCGCTGCAGATGCCGCTTTCATTGCCGGTCAGATCATACCCGCAGCGCTGGCAGTGACCCGCGGGATATGAGCGGGGCATCGTGCGGATTTTCTCCACCAACTGGAAGCCGTATGCGAGTGAGATCGGCGCGGCGATCATCGCCATCAGCAACGCGGCCGCTGAATGCGACTGGTGCTCCGCCGAGACGATCAGCGGATATCCCAACAGGATCAATACGAACAGGCGGAGGCAGATTCCCGCGATGCTAAGCCTCGAAATGCGACGCCATGTGGATCGTGACAGATGCAAGGCGAGTAGCGCATACAGCGGGAGCGTCAAAGGAATGTGAAGCGCGTTGGTGCGAAAGGGCCAGGCCTGGCGTACGTCGGGAAGGAGCATGGGAACCCGACCGGCCGCGTTCCGCCATTCGAGCGGCCGGCTGACGACGAATCCGCGCCGCGAGTCGTCGGGCGACGGCCCGGACCAGGCAATAATGCAGCCATCGGACAGAATCACTTGAACGTGATCCGTCGCGTAGATGACGCGCCAGGTCAGACTGCCGGCCCACATCGATGCGATGAGGATCAGTGCGATTGGCGGCAGCGTCTGACGGATTGCCGATCGGCGACGTTTAGGCATGACCTTCTATGTTATGCCCGCGGCTTTGCTGGGGGCGACCCCGTGGTTGCAAATCCGCCAATTCCCCTCGCGACAACGTCGTTGATTGATAGCGATATCCTGAGTGAATCGAAGTTCGCCGCGAGCATCGGAGATGGGCTCAAAGCGACGACTGAGAGGCCGCGTTGTGATTCAGCGTAGAAGACGGCACGGAACGCCGACGCCGGGCAACGACAGATGCAGCGACAATTAGCAGCAGCAGGGCGGTCGTCGGTTCGGGGACGGGCGTGATCGTCGCGTGGAAGAATCCGTCTCCCATAGAAAGGCTGGTGGGACTGCCTCCGTGCGAGCTAAGCTCGAGGCCGTACCCAAACACGTAGGTTTCACCGGCCAGCAACGGAACCGAATCGTTGATCGTGAATGTCCCCTCACTGGGGCTACCGCCGATGGGAATCGCAAGTCGCGATCGCGAGAGCAGTATCGACGGTGGGGCGGGGCCGCCGCCGACACTTGTCCGAAGTTCGGCTCGCCGATCGCCATTTCCCAGGTCGTAGTTGAACTCGGCCGCGATCGTGAGTGTCGAATCGACTGCGGGAATGAACCAGATCGAGCCACTCGATCGCGAGTAGCCCGACAAGTCTGTCGAACTTCCCTGGTCGACATATTCACCCGTAAGAAAGAAATCGAAAAACCCCGCCACGTCCCAATTGGCGTCGATAGTGGAATCAGCCGTGGAGTTGCCGATTCCGGCCAGGTAATTGCCCAAGAGAGGATTGGCAAGGACTGTGACTATTCGAGCGTCGTTGCCGTTGCCGACTTGGGTACTTGTTCTGAGCGTCCATTCAAGTACATCAACTTCCGAAGCTCGGACGGTCGCACAATGGAACGCCGCCAACATCAGCCCGCATATCAACGACTTCCACAAACGCATCAAAGTGTCTCGATTCTCATCGCGGCCCATCAACCCATAATAACGTACCCAAAGAGTGTATGGCGATGGTCTCCGTCAGGGCAATGAGGATACTTGCAAAACGAGATCATCGGCATGCAAGGCAGATTCGGAATCTCGTTGATTATTGGCCTGCTGGCGAGTAGCGGGTGGCCCGGGTCGTTCTTGGTCTGGGGGGCGCGATCTCAGTTCTGAACAATCGTTACGCCAGGAGAATTCGCCGTCTCGCGATCAGGCGGGACGCGGGGCAAGGCTACCCCGTGGGACGTCGCGTTGAACGCCGTCAATGAGGGTTGTCGTGTTGATCCGCGAGTTTTGCAGAATTTGCGCCATTTTGCGGGGGGGGGAAAGAAAGGATGCAACTTCCACGTTGCCGGATGATGAAAGGCGTGAGCGGGCGCGGTGGACCGGCGCCATTGGAGGGGCCTTTCCATTCGTCGTCCGCCACAGAGGGCGGACGCTACGCCCGTGCGAAACCGGCTATTCGCCGGTTCGACACGATGAAACGGTTACTAGCCGGTTCCGCGCGATGAATCATTCCATGTACATACTTGGATCATCACCATTCGACGTTCAGTTCCGCCGTGGCCGCAGCGCTCGCGTCGTTGCGCTCCTTCAGAGACTGTTCGATGACGGCTCGCGTCCGCGTGACGCGACCTTCGTAGACCGTCTTTTCCCCGACAACAATCCTGATGGGCTTGTCGAGATCGATAAGCGAATCGCGGAGGCGGAGCGTGAGTCGGTTGACGTCGTCCGTCTTGATCGTGATTGTCTGGCCGTCGACGTCGGCGATGATGGTTCGGCCCTTCTTCGCATCCTTGCGCAAAAGCTTGAGCCAATAGAAACGCGTGTGCGTGACGTTGTCCTGCCGCCAG
>JAJDEC010000647.1 GCA_029259995.1 Phycisphaerae bacterium | reverse complement strand
GCGGAACGACGTGATGTCCGTATTCCCAGTGTTGCGAGGACGAGAGACCGTGGATGAGATGCGTGCGAATTCTGGCGCGATCTTCCGATGGGGAGCGCTCGGGTTTCTTCGACATCAATCGTCTCCGTTCTCGGTTCGGACATTGCGCGCGGCGTCATGGCCAGGGGCTCGCCGAATCGCCTGGATCGAGAATCTCAATTCGACTCCAACCCAAGAAAGTTTTCAATCTCCTCCACGACCAATGGATAGTAGGAATCCAAGGCGCAATCCATTTGATCGCGACACGGGCATCGGCCGTGATCGTCCTGCGAATGACATGCACCACAGACTCGATCCCGCAGTGATTCAACATACGGATCGATGCGCCTTGAGTGTGTTTCGCGGACAATCGCGACAATCTCTTCGAGATTGCTGAACAGGGAGCATGGGCGATCTTCGGGCAGGCTGCATCCACCGTCACGCGTGCGCCTTACACAATTCGGGCAGATTCTCGAGCGGAGTGTCTTTTCGATCGTTGAGATCATGATTCGACTCCTTCCATATGCATGACATCCAGCGATGGATGGCGGCAACAACACGATCTTTGTATTGCCGACGAGGAAATCATGCGATCCGGGGCGCTGAGGGCCGTTGCGCAGCAACCATTCGGACCGACGTCACCAAACCCGATACGCCGCCCAAGACACGGTTTCGACGCAGGCAAAGGATCGATCCACAAATCAAGTAAGCAATCGGCGGGCCATGGCCGCCGGCGTGTTGCTGGAACGTCAAACCACGTGAGATCCGGGCCAAGAGTGAGAGAATGGGCAGCCGCAAGTCGAACAAACGTCCTCCGTTAATCGGTGAGCGGTATTCTTCGCAGGGCTGCGGAATTATCCGCACAAACCGGTGTTGCAATGGTGGCGACGATTCGTCAATTTCAGTCGGCAGAAGTGTGCTGCGCGGCATTGCTTCCGGGCGCAGTCCTACCACGGCGAATTTCCGCGTGAAGTCGTTTGAGCATTGATTTCATGTCGCAAATGAACGCGTCGACTTGCTTGTCCGCACTGGTTGGATGCCCCACCCAGTCGTCGAGCAGGTCCACGAGTTCGAGGACGGTACCGGCAAGCCACTCTCGATCGTGATGTCGAATACTGAGAATCGCGTTTCGATATGCCGTCTCCGGGGAGGAGCGGCTTGTGTTGTCGCCGGGGGCGGCACGATCGGCACAGTGATATTCGTGAATCGCAGAATAGAGCGAACGAAGTTCGTCGCTCACCTCTCGTTCCCGACGCATCAACTCTTGAGCCGCCTCCTGCTGTTGTCGGCTGGCTCCGGCGACGAAGACGCGCTCGCGGACGGCGTCAATGGAATCGTCGCTGAACAAGGTCGGGTGCATGACGTGGCGCGCGGAAAGTTGACGCATTGCGGCCGCCGTCTCGTCGAGATTGCCGGCGGCTGCCCCCGCCTCTGCCTTGTTGGCCAGTTCTTCGATTTCGCGATGCAGTGCAAGCCGCCGTTGCCGGAGCGCATTGTGAGCATCGAACAAGCGACGCAGCATCGACGCATCCACGACATCCGAATGCTCCCGTTGGAGCGACTTGAGTCGGTCCAGCGTGAATCCTGCCGCCATTTCGTCATTTCTTGCAAGCTGTTCAAGCGCTTTGATTCGAAGACTGTCAGCGACGTGTTGAATGTCATCGGACGTCGTCTTGGGGAAATGGGACCCGCGACGCGTGTCCGGATCGACTCGATGCGAAGGGAGTTTCTGGGGCGGCTTTGAGAGCGCAATATCGTTGGACCTTTCCTGGATACTCTGCTCGATCAACGAGGCCAGCTGGGGATCGTTTCGAACCTCCGGATCGTGGAGGATGCGTTGCCGGATTTGCTCAAGGGCGACCTGGTCCGCGGAGCCTCGCATGATTTCCACGCGCCATCGCGTGAGTACGGCCTGTCGATGCTTTTGACCGAGCGACTTGCCCTGGTTTCGCGGTTTGTTTTTCATATCGGCGCCCGCTTTCGGTCGATTCACGTTCCGCACGGATATCCCGAGACTCAACGCTCTCCGACAGACGTCGGCGGTGGGCTATTGCAGTCGTCGTTCAACAAGTCGTCAGAGCGCACTGGATTCCAGCATTTTGTGTGCCATCAATCGATAGCCCACCCGGCGTCTCGCGGGCCCTGGAGGGTTGCGGGATTTCGCGCATCGATTGCGGATTGTTGGGCGGTTCGGGCCCGGAGATTTGAGTGACCGCGAGAGTTTCCCTTTGAATCGTTCGCCGTGCGTTTGGCACCTGAATTGCAATTCAATCTGACGGACCATGTGTGATAAGGATGGCCGATGGAACTGGAGACAGCCAATTCGAAAATCGATACTTGCCCGCCGCTGACTGCCGGCAACAAAGTGGACGTCGCACCCATTGCCAGAATGCAACAAGTCATTTTGCAGCAGGGTGTCGGCATTCCGGTGTTGGCCCTGGGGGCGGAAAACGACTCCAGTTTCTGTTTGTGTGAGGGGCGGCAGGCGCAGGTAAGCCCGCCGTTTGGCAAGCTGACGGAGCCCGAGACTTATCGCAGGTTTGTCAAGGCAATCACGGGCATCATCTCTGCGCACGGAGACAAGATTCAGATCATCGCTCACGACCTGCATCCGTCTTACCTGACGACACAACTGGCCAGGCGGATACGCATACCGGCCGTATCCGTTCAACACCATCACGCGCATCTTGTCAGCGTGATGGCGGATTGGGGGATCACGCAGCCGATTATGGGCGTGTGCTGTGACGGTATGGGTTACGGCGATGATGGCGCTGCCTGGGGATGCGAGCTCATGCATTGCACGCGTGAGCGCTATGAACGCATCGGACATCTCGAGTACTTCCCGCTGATCGGCGGCGATCGGGCCGCTGTTGAGAACTGGCGACCTGCCGTAGCGCTACTGCGACAATCGTTCGGGAGTTCGTGGCGCCGGAATCTGCCGCGCTCCTTTGTCGGTCTCTCGAGTAATGCCCTCATGCTGGTCGACGCGACGGCTCCTGGAGGAGATCCGGCAGCACGCACGCCCAATGCTCCGATGACATCCAGTCTGGGACGTATCTTCGATGGCGTGAGTTTCATTCTCGGGCTATGTGAGCGCAATGACCAGTCGGCGCAGGCTGCGATTGCCTTGGAATCCGCGGCCGACGTCGGATCCTACGATCCCTATCCGTACGCCATCCGCGTTTGCAGCGGCATGATTCAGATGTCTGTGGCCCCGGCAATCCGGGCCCTCGTCCGCGACCAAAAGTGTGGTACGGCGACGGGCTGGATCTCGGCAAGATTCCATGAGACCGTCGCGTCGATGTTGGCGACGGCTGTACGAACGGCGTGCGAGAGCGAAGGTCGATCGGCTGTCGTGCTTTCCGGCGGGTGCTTTGCCAACGCGCGATTAAGGCGCGGCGTCGTCAGTCGGCTCGAGAATTTCCGACTGCGCGTGTACCTGCCGCGCCGATTGTCCGTCGGAGATGCGGGATTGTCGCTGGGGCAGGCGGTCATCGCGGCAACCCGCCGGAAGGAGGCTGTGTGATGTGTCTGGCAATTCCGGCCAAAGTCGTGACGCTTGAAGATCGTGAGGCTGTCGTGGAGCTGGGTGGAAACCGGCTTTGCATCAACATCGTGCTGACGCCCGGCGTGAAAGTTAACCAGTGGGTCCTGGTGCATGCGGGGTTTGCGATTGCGACGATTGAGGAATCCGATGCCCTGGAAACATGGGCTTACCTGCGTGCATGTTACGACGGAGACATGCAGGGGTTGGAAGGAGAGATCGGTGGTCGGCGAATGAACGCGGAAGTTTCGGAAGGAGTTGCGGCGACGTGAATGCAGATCTCATGACATGGCGCGATGAACTGGCGTTGCGATGCGAACGGATCGGCCGGGAAGTACGCATCATGGAGGTTTGCGGAACGCATACAGTGGCCGCGTTTCGTAGCGGAATACGCTCGATGCTCCCAGACAACCTGCGCTTGATCAGCGGTCCCGGCTGTCCCGTGTGTGTCACGGCCCAGCGGCATATCGATGCTGCGATTGAGCTGGCGACGCTGCCCAACGTCATCGTGGCGACATACGGCGACATGGTCCGCGTGCCCGGGCAATCGGGCAGCCTGGAGCGTCAGCGGGCCAATGGCGCCGACGTACGCGTCGTGACGTCGGCAAGTCGAGCACTCAGTCTGGCGCGAAAGTATCCGGATTCGGAAATCGTCTTTCTTGGCGTTGGGTTCGAGACAACGGCGCCCGCGACGGCCGTCACAATCATGGACGCGCATCGCAGTGGGATTCGGAATTTCAGTGTGTTGATATCGCACAAGCTCGTCATTCCGGCCATGTCGGCATTGTTGTCACACGGCGACGTTCCAATTGACGGATTCCTCTGTCCCGGCCATGTCAGCGTGATCATTGGTTCGGAAGCATACGGACCGATCGCATCCCGGTTCGGAAAACCGTGTGTCGTCGGCGGTTTCGAGCCGGAACAGATGCTGAAGGCGCTCGTGTTCCTCGTGCGGCAGATTGAACGAGGCGAGGCACGGATCGAAAACGTCTATCCGGCAGTCGTCTCCGGCAGTGGAAATGCCGCGGCCATGGAGATATTGCAGGAAGTGTTCGTTTCGGCGGATACACCGTGGCGATCGCTCGGCGTGATTCCGTCGAGCGGCTTTGAGCTGGCGCCTGCTTATCGCGATTTCGATGCGTTACGCCGGTTCAACATTGCCGTCGGCGATGATGTCGACAATCCGGCATGCCGCTGCGGCGACGTGATCCTCGGACGGATTGAACCCCCGGCCTGTGAACTGTTCGACAACGGATGCACGCCGTTATCCCCGATCGGTCCCTGCATGGTCAGCAGCGAAGGCACCTGTGCGGCGTGGCACAAGTATCACAAACGGGCGACAGCGACAGGAGCCTTGTCATGAGCGCGATCCAAACACAACCTGAGGGAGCGGTCACGAGCGTGTCGTCGCAATCTTCTAATCGCGTCCTGCTCGCCCACGGCGGGGGTGGAGAACTGACAGGCGGCTTGATCGCCGACCACATCGTTTCAGTTCTGCGAAACAACCATCTTGCGGCATTGAACGACAGTGCCGTTTTGCCGTGGACCGATCGGAACGTCGTCTTCACGACGGATTCCTATGTCGTGACGCCGCTGGAGTTTCCCGGCGGAGACATCGGTCGGCTGTCGGTCGCCGGAACAGTCAACGATCTGGCCGTCATGGGGGCCGAGCCCGTCGCGCTGAGCCTCGGACTCATCATTGAAGAGGGGCTTCCGTTCGAGACGCTGGATCGAATCATCGAATCCATCCGTCGAACAGCCAATCAGGCGGACGTGTCGATTGTGACGGGCGATACGAAAGTCATCGAGCGCCGCGCCGGTGACGGCCTCATGATCAACACGGCCGGCGTCGGCCGCCTGTTAGAGGGCGCGAATATTGATCTTGCGCGCGTCGTCCCGGGAGATGCCGTGATAGTCAGCGGAACATTGGCGGATCACGGACTCACGATCATGTCGATTCGCGACGGCATCGAATTCGACACGACATTGCAGAGCGACGCAGCGCCGCTCAACGAAATGATCCACAAGCTCGTCGACAGCGGCGTTGACATCAAGTTCATGCGCGATGCGACGCGCGGCGGCGTGGCGGGTGTACTCGCGGATATCAGCGAGCGCAGAGGTATCAGCATCGAGGTCGACGAATCGCGAATCCCGATCAAGCCTGGTGCGCAGTACGCCGCGGACATGCTGGGCCTGGATCCGCTGACGATCGCCAACGAAGGAAAGATCCTCTGCATTGTCGCGATGCAGGACACGGAGACGGCCTGCGATGTCATGCGCCGCTGCCCCGAAGGCCGGCATGCGGCCGTCATCGGCCGAATGACTGACGAAGAACCACCGCTCGTCGAACTCATAACAACCGCCGGTGGCAGGAGAATCGTTCAACGCCCGTACGGTGAGGAGCTGCCGCGTATCTGTTGATGATCCGGGCAGGGAGTCGATGCCATGCGACATTCATCCGACAACTCAAAGCAACATCGATGTGGTCGCGTTCTATCCGCCCTGTTTCTTGGGCATCCGCAGGTGCTCGTTACCGTTCCGCTCAGCATCGGTCTGCTTGTGCACGCGATTGTCCGCATTCTCAATCGTGAACCGACACACGGCTGGTCGCCGGGAGAACTCGTCCATTGTACCGGTGTCGTTACGGCCATTTCGATTTTTGCCACGATATCCGTCTGGTACATGATGATGGTGATTCTGGGATCGTTAAAGCGAAACGAAAACGGAAACGGATCGGAGACGAAAATGGAACGACCCCATATGGGCGGGCATCGACTCGATTGCATCGTCTCGCAAGCGTACCTCTTCGAACACATTGCCGAGATCGCAAAATCGCGAAGACTCGTGGGTCCTGTCGCGAAGCCATGCATGCCGGGCGAGAGTCCACAGCATTTCTATGAAGAGATCGATGACGTGAAGGACCTGGCGTTGGCGTTTCATTTTAGCGTCTACAGCCCGAAACGCGTCCTGCTTCCTGCACGGGAAACGTTATTCCAGTTCGACAACGCCAATGGGAGTTTCGAAGCCGTGTCGCAGATCGACGATCGGCCCACGGCGATTGTCGGCGTGCATCCATGCGATCTGCATGCAATCGCCATGCTCGACGCGGCGTTCGGCGACGGTCTTTCGGATTCGCATTACATGGCTCGGCGCAACAACACGTTTCTCGTCGGTGTCGATTGCGCTCATCCGTGTACCGCGGGTGTATTCTGCGGTGACATCGGCAGCAACGCGGCGACGACTGGTTTTGACGTCATGCTCTATCCGATGGGCGACGTTCTGAAATGCGGCGCGAGTCGTGGTTCAAACGGCAATGGTGCGGAGGCGCCTGAAGTTTGCTACGGCGTGATGTTTGGGTCCGACGCGGGACGCGCGTGGCTCAAGGGAGGACATGACGACGACTACTTCCTACCCGAAGGAAGCGATAACGAAAAATTCGATTGCTATCTCGAAAACAAGCAACAGGCGTTTCCACGCACGCTTGATCCGGCGTGGGAAGACGTGCCCGGCATCCTTGATCGATCATACGATTCGCTTCTGTGGAAGGCGACCGGGCGTCGCTGCTATTCGTGCGGTTCATGCAATCTCGTCTGTCCGACCTGCTATTGTTTCGATATCCAGGACGAGACAGATTTGGGGGGCGCTGCGGGTCGTCGCGAACGGACATGGGATGGCTGCATGTTACGCGAATTTGCGGCAGTGGCCGGGGGGCACAATTTCAGGGATGCGGCGGCCAATCGGCTGAGACATCGGATCTATCGCAAGGGAAAGTGGATCAAGGAACGCACGGGGCACGGCGGCTGCGTCGGCTGTGCGCGATGCGATCGCGCCTGTACGGCGCAGATCAGCATCAAGCAGATTCTCAATCAACTCTCCGAGGAGGCGCAGCATGCCCGCCATTGAAGAACAGGCACGATCGGAACCCGATCTTTACAGACCCGTCCCGGCGCGCGTCATCGAGGCGGCCGATCTGACGGCGCTCGAGCGACGATTTCGAGTTCGGTTTCCCGACGATCATCCGCTGGGTCATGTCCCCGGGCAGTTCGTGCAGGTATCGATGCTTGGCATCGGCGAATGTCCGATTTCGATCTGTTCATCGCCGACACGGTCAGACGGGTTCGAACTGACGGTTCGACGGGTTGGGGCCGTGACGAATGCGATGCACCAGGTCGAAGCGGGTGACGTGATCGGAATCCGCGGACCGCTGGGGCGCGGTTTCGACGTGACGAAGCTGGAAGGGTGCGACATCGTGATCGTGTCCGGAGGATGTGCCCTGGCGCCGGCGCGATCCCTCATCCAGTACATTCTTGATGAACGATCGCGATTTGGCGAGTTCCATTTGTTCCACGGGGCGCGGTCTCCGGATGAACTGCTATTCCGGGTTGAATTGGACGAGTGGGCGGAGCAGTCCGATGTGGATTGTCACGTGACGGTCGACTTCGCCGATGCGCATTGGACGGGCGATGTCGGCGTCGTGACGACGTTGTTCGATCGGATGCCGCGCCTGGATCGATCCGATGTCCGGGCGGTCGTGATCGGTCCGCCGGCAATGTTCAAGTTCGTGGTTATGGAGCTTCTCTCGCGCGGGATCTCGCTGAAGAACGTCTTCTGTTCGCTTGAGCGCCGGATGAAGTGCGGTATCGGAAAGTGCGGGCATTGCCAGATGAACGAGCGATACGTTTGCATGGATGGCCCTGTCTTCAATCTTTCGGAGCTCTCCAGCATTCGGGAGGCGATCGAATGAACACGGACTTCGAAACATCGTGTCCATTGACGTTGCCGGACGAGGCGAAATCGAAGTCTGAATCGTCCGCATCCAAGCCTCGCGTTGCCGTGTTCAGCCTGACGGGTTGCGAAGGCTGTTCGCTCGCCATCCTCGAACTGGAGGACGAGTTACTGGAGATCCTCGGCGCGGTGGAGATTGTTAATTTCAGGGAGGCGATGTCCGAGCGATCCTGGGAGATCGATATCGGGTTCGTCGACGGCGCCGTATCGACGCCTGAGGATGAGGCCGAAATCGGGCGATTCCGAGAAGCCTGTACGACGCTCGTCGGGATCGGTGCCTGCGCCTGTCTCGGCGGCATCAATACGTTGAAGAACCGGCAGGATGAAGAACGATATCGTCGCTACGTGTATGGCGATCGCGCCAGATGGTATGACACGCAGGAGGCGAAACCGATCTCCGCGTTCGTCAAAGTGGACTACGAACTGCACGGCTGCCCGATGGTCAAAGAGGAGTTCCTGAAACTGCTCAAGTGTCTGCTGGCGGGGCGACCGTTCAAGTTGCCCGACTATCCCGTATGCGTCGAATGCAAGATGCGCGGGAACCCCTGTTTGTATGAAAAAGGAATTGTATGTCTGGGGCCGATCACGCGAGCCGGATGCAACGCGATCTGTCCATCGTACGGATCCAAGTGCGAAGCGTGTCGCGGCATCATCAGCGACGAGGCATTGCGTGTCGCGGGTATGAATCTGCGCGACCGCCACGGCGTGTCCCTGGAGAACGTGCTCGACGATCTGCGTCTTTATGGCGCATATCAGGAGGAGAAACTTCCGTGAGTCAAGGTGAGACGATTCTGGAATCGGAAGGTCATCAGACACGACACAACGTGACGATCAATGTTAAGCACCTGACGCGTGTCGAAGGTCACGGCAACATTTCAGTGAACGTGCGCGACGGCGAGATCACGAAGCTCGAACTGGCGATCGTCGAGAGTCCGCGCTTCTTCGAGTCGTTTCTTCGCGGCCGATCGTGGCGCGAAGCCCCGCACATTACCTGCCGAATCTGCGGTATCTGTTCCGTGGGCCACACGACGGCGAGCGTCCACGCCATGGAGGCCGCGTGCGGGATTCACGTGTCTGCGCAAACAGATCGATTGCGCAAGCTCATCCTGTTCGGCGAGGAGCTGCAGAGCCATTGGCTGCACTTGTATTTCCTGGCGATGCCGGACTATCTCGGCGTGGGCTCTGTGATTCCATTGGCGACGTCGCATCCGGATGTAGTGAAACGGGCGCTGCGGATGAAGAAGCTCGCGAACGACATGTGCGCCGTCGTCGGCGGACGGCACATACATCCCATTGCGATCCATGTCGGCGGCTTGACGCATTTCCCCGAACCGCATTCGCTTCGCGACTTGAAGCAGCGTCTCGAATCCGCGCGAGACGACGTGCGCGAGATGGTCGACTTGTTCAGCACGCTTGCCGTTCCGCAATATGATCGAGACACGGAATACCTCTCATTGAAAGACGTTCAGGGAAGTGAATACGCGTTTTACGATGGGAGCATCGTCTCCACGAAGGATCCGGCGCCGACGCCCGTGTCGAAGTATCGCGAACGCGTCATCGAGGACATCGTTCCGCACTCGGCGGCAAAACACTGTCGTACGCCGATCTCGGAGACGTATGCCGTCGGAGCGCTCGCGCGATTCAACAACAACCACGAACAGCTGCATCCCGCCGCCACGGCGGTCGCCGAGCGCCTCGGGCTCACGCCGATCTGCATGAATCCCTTTCACAACAACACGGCCCAGCTCGTTGAGACCGTGCATTGCGTCGAGGCGTCGATCGAATTGATCGATCAGATCCTGACTGTCGGCGTCAAGCCCGAGGCCCTGGTTCCACCTTCGAAATTCGATCGGGGCGTCGGCTCGGCCGAGGTGCCGCGGGGGATCCTGTTCCATGAATACGGCGTTGATTCGGCCGGTAAGATCGACATGGCAAACCTGGTGATTCCCACGGGCCAGAACCTGGCGAACATCGAGGCCGACATGCGCGACATCGTGCCGCGATTGCTCGACGAAGGCATGGATACACAGGCCATCACACGCCGATTGGAAACGCTCGTGCGGGCTTACGATCCATGCATCTCGTGTGCAACGCATTTTCTGGATGTCAAATGGGTGAACTGATGCAGGCAACTTCTCAGAATTCGGTGCGCGTCGTCGGCTGCGGTCGCTGGATGCGTCGTGACGACCAGGTCGGCTTGCTGGTTGTCGAGGCCTTGACGCGGATGGAGCGCGTTCCGGCAGGGATCGCGCTGACTGAGGCACCGGGGGCGGAACTCGTTGATCAACTGGAGGGTTGCGACGTACTCATTCTCGTCGACGCGGCGTTGCCGGACAGTGATCATCCGGCCGGGACGTGGCAGTCATTCGATTACATCGCGACGCCGGAGCGGCTGCGTCCGCGATCGGATGAAAACACGCATACGATTGGCGTCGAATCGGTCCTGCGATTGGCGGCGGCGATGGAAGCGCTGCCGCAGGTTGTTCATGTATACGCCATTGCCGTCGCCGATACGCGACAAGGCGATCAGTTGACGCCGGGAGTCGCGGCGGTCGTGCCGGAAGTCGCCAACGCCATCGCTGAGCAGCTGCGCCAATGGACGCCGGTCCCGAACACGGAGGTGCATCATGCATGAGTTCGCGATCGCCAGATCTCTTGTGGACGCGGCGATCGACGTCGCGCGGAACGCAGGCGTCAGTCGCATCACGCGGATTCGCTGTCGGATTGGCGATTTGCAACAGGTTGACGGCGATTTGCTTGGCGATGCATTCAGCGCAGTCTGCGATGGTACCGTCTGCGAGGCGGCAGACTTGTGTATCGAACGCACGCACATGGCGTTTGACTGTGAGCGATGCGGCACGACGTTTCTTGTCGGCGAATGGGACTGGTCCTGCCCTGGCTGCGGCGAAAGCGGAAGCCATGCCAGGGGCGGCGACGAACTCGAACTCATCGGAATCGATGGAGAATTGAATGATGGAAATCAAAGTGCTCCGAAATGTGTTTGAGAAGAATGACAGGGCTGCGGAACAGAATCGAGAACTGTTCGATCGACGGCACATCACTTGCATTAACCTCCTCGGCGGAGCCGGGAGCGGCAAGACGGCGATGCTCGAATCGATCGTGCCGATCCTGTCGCAGTCGCTTCGAGTCGGTGTGCTCGAGGGCGATCTCGCCACGACGCGGGACGCGGAACGAATCGCGGCCCTGAATGTGCCTGTCGTTCAGCTGCTCACGAACGGCGGTTGTCATCTGAACGCGACGCTCGTCCAGCACGGGCTGGAGGCGTTGATGCAGCACGAGTTGGACCTGGTCATTATTGAAAACGTAGGCAATCCGATCTGCCCGGCCAACTTTGATTTGGGAGAGCATCTGCGGATGAGCGTCCTCAGTGTGACAGAGGGCGACGACAAGCCGCAGAAGTACCCGCTCTTGTTCAAAGCCGTACAAGCCGTCCTGATTACAAAATGTGACTTATTGCCGTTCGTCGATTTCGACATCGAACGTGCGAAGGCGGATATTCGGCGACTCAATCCGACAGCGGCAATCCTGCGGACATCTTCGCAGCGCGGTATCGGCATTGAGGATGTGGCGGACTGGCTTCGGCAGATCGTGAACGAAAGGCAGTCCCTCGTGGCGGCGCCCTGATGGGCGCGGTGTATTGGATTCCGCGTGTGCCGGAGTCGCACAGGGGCGCCTGAGGCGGCGTGCTCGCAGATGCCGTCCATTGAAAGGAGGCATGTCGTGGCAATTCGAACCCAATCTGAGAAATGTGTATCGGCGCAGATGCTCGAGCGTCAGATGCGGAACTGGGAAATCGCTCGAACCCAGAATCCAAAATCCGGCGGAGTCGACACGCCAACACAAACGGTTCGTGATTTCGTGACAATCTCGAGATCTGTCGGACTTTCCGGAGCGTATCTGGCGAAAAGGCTGCATGATCGCCTGGGTTGGCCCGTGTATGACCGCGGGATCCTCCTTGCCATGGCGGGGGACGACGTATGCCGGGCGAAGCTCTTTGAAGTTCTGGACGAGCGTGAGGAGAACTGGGTCGAGTCCTTCATGCGGGGTCTGATGCAGCCGAATTACGTGGGTCGCGAAGCGTATTTTGAGAAGCTTGTGGAAACAGTTGCGATGCTCTCGCGGACGGCGCCCGGGATATTCATTGGTCGCGGCGTCGACCTGATTCTGCCGCACCAAGTGGGATTGCGTGTGCGTTTGTCGGCGAATCGCGAGTTCTGCGCACGGGCGTATTCAAAGGATCGCAATTTGTCGATCGAGGCGGCGACGCGAGAGATCGACGCGATCGAGCGTGATCGCGCCCGCTACATCAAGCAGAATTTCCACGTTTCGCCGTGCGAAGCCGAGCGATTCGATCTGGTCATCAATCTTGAGCGTTTCACGATCGATGAGGCGACTGAAATCGTCGAGGGAATCCTGCGATCGCGCGGAATTGGTGAGTAACGCGTCGATTTCCGTGCTTCCGGCGCTGATGCCGGGCATTGCGTCATATTCGTGATCGGGTGGATCATGCGCCGAACAACGCTCAACTTTCTTGTCGATACGGTCGCGCTCCTGTTCATGGCGGGAATGATCGCCACGGGGCTGATCGTTCGCTACGCGCTGCCGCCGGGAACCGGTGGTCGCGCTTCAATCTGGGGAATGGGTCGCCACGACTGGGGGGACCTGCATTTCTATGTCGCGATCGGATTGTTGGTCCTGTTGATCGTGCACCTGTCCCTGCATTGGTTCTGGACCTACGTAATTGCGAACAAGCTGTTCGCCTCGATGGGTTTCCCGCATCGAGCGGAGACTGCCGGGGCAAATCGTCCAAGCGGTGTCCGTCGTGCTGCCATCGGATGCGTGACATTTGCAATGCTCGTCGGATTGATCGGCGGCTTCTACTGGCTCGCGACGCAGGACATGACGACGAGCGAACAGGGGTCGATCCGCCGTCGTGCACAAGCCGAAGGAAGATCGCCTGGACGCGCGGTTCCAATGCGCGGCGAGAATGACACGGGCAATGCCGACATTCGCGGTTCAATGACAATCGTCGAAGTGGCGGATTTCTCCGGTGTGTCCGTCGAGCGTCTGAAGTCGTCGTTGCGGCTGCCGGCTGACGTACCCGACGATATGCGCTTGGGGCGAATACGTCGTGAGTACGGTTTGTCGATGTCGCAGATTCGCGATGTCGTCGCAAGCGTTTCCGATTCGATGGACGATTCGTGAGCCTTGTCGGATTCGGCCCGATATCGAGCGGTCTATGCACTGCAATCAGGCATTGAATGCAATGCTCGGAGCGCGGGCCGTGCTGGGACGATCGCCATTCGAATGGGCGCCTAGAGCAGGCCGTATCGCTCCATTCGATATCTCAGCTGATCACGGGAGAGATGAAGGAGCTTCGCGGCCTTGGTCTGATTGTTGTTCGTCTGTGCGAGCGCCCGCCGAACCAGGTTCTCTTCGATTTCCTGAAGACTGACGCCTTCTGCCGGGATATGCGTCAAATTGAGTAGCTTCACGTGCGGCGATCCGCCGACAACGAGATCGTCCGTGCCGACGACATCCGTCTTGCAGAACAGGACGGCTCGCTCAATCGTGTTGCGGAGTTCTCGAACGTTGCCCGGCCAGTAGTGACTCGTCAGTTTGTTGACGGCCTCATCCGACATCTGGCGCGGCCCACGCCGAAATTCCTTTGCAAACAGGTCGACGTAGTACTCGGCGATGATACGGATGTCATCGCCGCGCTCGCGCAACGGAGGCAGCTGAATCGGGATGATATTGAGCCGATAGTAGAGGTCTTCACGAAAGTCGCCTGCAGCCACGAACGATTCGATATCCCGATTGGTTGCAGCGATGATGCGAACATCCACTTCGATGTCCTTCACGCCGCCGACACGCCGAAACGTCTTCTCTTCGAGAAATCGCAGCAGTTTCGCCTGTAGCGCCGGCGGCATGTCTCCCACTTCGTCAAGGAATACGGTTCCATTGTCCGCGAGTTCCAAAAGCCCTTTCTTCTGCTGATGGGCATCGGTAAATGCGCCACGTTCGTGACCGAACAGCTCGGTCTCGAGAAGCGTCTCACTGAGCGCCGTGCACGTGATGTTCATGAACGGACGATTGGCGCGATCGGAGTTATAATGAATCGCTTTGGCGACGAGATCCTTGCCTGTGCCGCTTTCGCCGCGCAGGAAGATCGTCGAGGCACCGCTGTCGGCGACGTCGCGAATCATCTCGAACAATCGCTTCATCGGCGGGCACTGGCCGAGAATCCGATCAAAGCCATATTGTCGTTGCATCTGCGCGCGAAAATCACGGACTTCGCGCTTCAGTCGCGTCGTTTCAAGGGCCTTCGCGACAGTCAGCATGAGCGCGTCGACCTTGAACGGCTTTCGAATGTAGTCGAAGGCGCCGAGACGCATGGCTTCGACGGCATCCTCGACATTGCTGTAGGCTGTCATCATGAGAATCACAATGTCTTCATCGGCGGCACGCACATGGCGGAGGACGTCGAGACCGGACATGCCCGGCAGCTTGTTGTCCAGCATGACAAGATCGAAGACCGTCGTCTCGATCTTCTCCAGCCCGAGCAATCCAGTGGCGGCTTCAACGACGATGTAGCCCTCGTCCTCGAATCGCTGGCGTAATGACCAACGGATCAGCTTCTCGTCTTCAATGATCAGAATGCGCGGTTTCGTCATGTTTCCGCCGATACGATTGGCGTCGATTCCCCTTTGGATCGAACAGCCAGATCAATCATAACGCGCGTTCCTTCGCCGGGCTTGCTTTCCAGTCGAATCACGCCGTCGT
>JAJDEC010000646.1 GCA_029259995.1 Phycisphaerae bacterium | reverse complement strand
CTTCCGTCGGCTTCCTGCTCAATTCCGGCGTCGGTCACGACTTCATGCTGACGCTGAACGGAACCGATTACGTCGGCGATCACGACGACATCGTCTTCCCGGCCAGCGCGACGATCCCCGGCGGTCAATCCATCAACGCATCCGTTGTCTTCCTGCCGACGGAAGTCGCGGACAACGATGTCTGGCTCGAATTCCGCGGAAACTTTATCTCGCAGCGCATCCGATTGCTTGGCAGTGGCGGCGAGGAAACGGGCCATCCGTTTCTCCATGTCGTCATCACGGCGCCCGCCGTCGTCGTCGATTTCGATCAGAACGGCAGCGAATCGGTATTTGTCGAAGGGCACGACTCCCACACGCACGAACTCGGCCAGAATCTCGCCGCCTTTGAATGGCGCGAGAATGGTCAACTGCTCGCATCGACCGACGACGCAACGCTCGATCTCCCCGTCGGCGACCACAACATCACGCTCACGATCTTCGACGACAATGTACCGCCCGAGCAGTTGTCACTCTCGCAGATGATCAAAGTCGTCGGTCCCGATGCCGTCCCCGGCGCGCTGGTTCGCTATTACGCCACGACGCCCGGCAACGCCGGCAATCTGCTCGACGCCGTCCCCGCGAATGCAAACTTCGGCGAAATCGTCGACACGCTCGATCTTCCATCCAGCAACGGCCGAATCGGCACGTCGCCCTATTCCGCCGACGTCATGATCCGCGTCAACGCCCGCATCGCGATCACGCAATCGGGCAACTATGAATTCGTCCAAACCGGCGGCGCGGCGACGCGCCTGCTCGTCAACGGCGTCTTGGAGAGCGGTCCCGTATCCCTCGGAGTCGGAACGCATTCGATCGAGGCCCGTTTTGCCGTCAATTCGCTGAGCAATCTTCCGTTACAGATCACGTCGCGATTCAACGGCGCCGCTGCGACGACATTCGGCGCCGCTTTGATTTCGCACGACGAAACCAGCCTCGCCCCGATCATCAACACGGCCCCGAACACGGGCACAGAAGCCGGCGGCAATCTGATCCGCATCAACGGCCTTGGATTTGTTTCGCTGGATCAGGTCGTCGTCCACTGGGGCGGCACGAACCTCTCCGGCGCGTCCCTGAGCGTCACTCCGACATCCGTGGAGTTTTTCTCCCCGGCTGGCACGGGCACGATCCCCGTCACCATCGAAACGCCCAACGGTACCAGTAACAGCGTCAGCTTCAGCTACGTCCCCGGCGGACCCACGCCGATCGTGTTTACGGCCGCCGACGTTGCAACCATCGCCGGACCAACAAACGTCGCCTTCGGCCCCGACGGCCGACTCTATGCCGCAACGGTTCAGGGCAAGATCGAGGCCTACACGCTCAATGACAACGGCGACGTCGTCGCCACGCAGACGATCAACACACTGACGAGTGCATCGAATAAGGGCATCCTCGGCATTGCGTTCAGCCCGTTCGATGCGCCGAGCCCAGTGCGACTGTACGTCGCCCACAACGAGCTCTTCGCCAACGGCGGCGCTTGCTTCGAAGGCACGTCGCCCTATTCGGGGCAGGTATCCGTCCTGACGGGGCCGAATTTCGACGTCGCAACGCCGCTGATCACGGGCCTGCCCGTGTCGAATCACGATCACGGCATTAACGGCATGCAGTTCGACAACGCCGGCAACCTGCTCATCTGCTCCGGCGGCAACACGAACGCCGGCATACCTGCCTGCAATATCGGCGATCTGCCCGAGTCGCCCTTCTCCGGCGGCATACTCAAGGCCGAAGTCTGGCGGCCGGATTTCAATGGTGCTGTGCAATACCTGGAGCGCTCAACCGGCGCGATCAACATGGACCAGGTCTTCGGCGACGACGTCGAACCGATCCGCGGTCTCGATCTCACTGTCTTCGCGCCGGGGCTGCGGAATGCATTCGATCTCGTTTACACGACGGCGAATCGGATTTACGCGACAGACAACGGCCCCAATCCGAGTTTCGGTCCTGCATCCACGTCCGCGACGACGCAGTCGCCGGGCGATCCCAACGAAGGCGATGAGTTGGTGCACGTCGAGGCGGATCACTACTACGGCCATCCCAATCGCAATCGCGGCCGCTGCGACGATCGACAGAACGTCTACCACGATCTCAACGGCATGAGTGTCGATGGCGTCTTCACGCAGATGCTGACGGAGCTGACGCCATCAACCGATGGCATCATCGAATATCGCTCGGAGGCGTTCAACGGCGAAATGCGCGGCGACATCATCGTGCAGAAATGGAACGGACCGACGCGCCGAATTCAACTCTCGGCCGACGGCCGAAGCGTGATGGCGAATGACGCCTTCAATGCAACCGCCGACAGCCTCGATATCGTCATGGGCCCCGGCGGTACGATCTACGGCGCCAATTATTCCGACAACAAGATCACGATCCTGCGCCCCACTGCCGCTTCGGGCCTGAACGCGTTCGACATCACGCCCTGGCGGGCGCCCGCAAGCGGCGGCCATCCATTCGTCATCGCCGGCACCCAGTTCGGTACGCTCGCCAACACGAGCGTCACGATCGGCGGCGTCCCCGCAACGCTGACGAGCGTCAGCGCCACGCGCATCAACGGCACAACGCCGACGCATCCGAGCCCGCCGGCCGCCCTCGTCGATGTCGTCGTGACGGTCGGCAGCACGAGCAAGACGATCCCCGCCGCCTTCCGCTTTCTCGCTGATCCACGCGAGGGCCATGGACCTTCCGCGTCAATCGTCGTCGATCCTGGCGGCCATCTGTTCGGCAGCAGCACGTACAGCATCAATTCGTTCCTGATCACGAACACGTCGACGAATGGTCGCAAAATCGTCCGCGTGACGTACGACTTCCGGGACGCGCTGCTTCCCGACTTGGTCTTTGATCCGACAGGCAATGCCGGTGACTCGGCCTTCAAGCCGTTCCAAGTCAATACAGACGCCGGCATTGATCTGGGCGGACATGAATTCCGCTGCCCAAAGGACGGTGGATTCCAGCAGCTCGTCATTCGATTTGACGACTTCCCCGTCGGCCCGACATTCGGCTTCTCCGTGGACGCCGATCCCACAAGCATCAACGGCTCCGCCCCGCCGGGACCGAACGACTCCGGCGGCGTCAGCGGCCTCGAATTAACGGGCGCATGGGTGACGGTCGTCTTCGACGACGGCACAACCTATCGCCGCCAGCTCTTCCAGATTCCGGGCAGCGGCACGGGTGCGCGAATTGACGCACGACCGACGGCGCTGCCGCGACCTTCGATCGCGGTTGCCGGCATCCCGATCACGCCGGCAAACGTTTCGAATGAAAACCAGACGATCCGCGTCAACGGCCCGGCCGGTGCAAGTGTTCGTTTGATCGTCGTGGATGGCGCGCTGTACACAGCGGGCGTCCCGGGCGGCGGCTTCGACATCGATCCGTTCGAAGCCAACATGGCGCGAATCCTGACGGAATACACGGGCACCATCGGCGCGGGCGGAACCGTTGACATACCGATCACGCTGACGAAATTCGATGCAAGCTCCGGCATCAATCACATCGTTGCGGCATTGACCGACGCACAGGGCCGCACGAGCGATCTCTCGAAAGTCATCATCCTGGACTTCGATTAGAGCAATTTACATTCCGCCGTCGCGTCCCCCCTCCGTGGGGACGACGAATTGCATTCCACAACAAATTCGCCGACCGCCACAGTGGGCGGCCGCCACAGTCGATCGAAGACGGCGATCGTCAACGCGTCGAATCGACGTTTCTTGAACCAATCTCGTTCAATACCGAACCAGTCATGAACCGGAATCGGCGTTGACCATGCTTGCCCTCAAAGGCGAGGCTGTCCGCCTATTTGACTGCACACGATCGTCGAAATTCGCACTGAAAGTGCGACCTATGGGAGCCCAGGACAAACGCTAGACCGCAACGCGGTCAAAGTGCAGTCCTGGGTCTGTGGTTGAAATAGGTGTATAGCCCTCAATGGGCGTTCTAATTCCCGGACAGCCTCGCCCTCAAAGGCAAGCATGCCTCAGCGTTGAGTGCCCATCCGAAGCGATTGCGTGAATAGAACCGTGCCCAAGCGACTATCTCAACGCATGACGAACGGCTACAACGCGATCAAGCCGCGCTCCACGAGCAGCCCGACGAGCTGCTCAACGCACGCCTCGACACTCAGCGACTCCGTCGCCAATACCAGATCCGGCGACTCCGGCGCCTCATACGGAAACGAAACCCCCGGAATATTCGCCAGCTCGCCCGACGCCGCGCGCTCGTAGATACCGCTCGTGTCGCGCGACTGGCAGTACGCCAGCGGCGCCGCGCAATGCACAACCAGCAAGCGATCCTCGCCGACAACCTGTCGCGCCCGCTGCCGTGCCGCTTCCGTCGGCGCGACAAACGCCGCGATGC
>JAJDEC010000645.1 GCA_029259995.1 Phycisphaerae bacterium | reverse complement strand
GAAAATCATTGAGTCGCCCATTGCGTTCCGCTACCATCAAACCGCCGACAAATCTCATCCGACCAGGACACGAACAGGTCATGCACAAAGGGCGAGCCCGATGGGAAATCCATCGAATCCTTGTGCGGCCGCCATTTTCGTGATGGTCCCGCTGTCGCTCTGCGCGCAATTTTGCAAGGGCGATCCGGGATTCAGCGAGCAGGCCGTACAGCGCGGGATCAGTTACACGACGAATCAGCTGAGTCTCATCTATGGGGCCGGCCTGGTGTTCGCCGATCTCGACGACGACGGTGATCCCGACATCGTCTCTGTCGGCCGCAACGACAACAAAGTCGGTCTCTTCCAGAACCTTGGCAACGGCAACTTCGCCGCGACGACGATTCCGGGCCTCACGATCACGGCCGCCGGCGGTATCACGGCCGCGGACTACGACGGCGATCGCGATCTTGATCTCTACTTCTCGAACGTGGGAATCCCTAATCGACTGCTGCGCAACGACGGCAATCTGACGTTTACTGACGTGACGACGCTGGCGGGTGTCGGCGACGCGGGGGCGGCGCATGGCTGCAGTTGGGGCGACTACGATCGCGACGGCTGGCTCGATCTCTACGTCGCCAATCGAACGACATTCGCGCAGACGCAGCCGAACAGGCTCTATCACAACAATGGCGACGGCACATTCACTGACGTCGCGGGTTTGCTGGGCGTCGATCGCGGAGGCGATCCGACATTCCAGGCGAGCTTCTTCGATTTCAATCGCGACGGCTGGCCCGATCTGTATCTCTGCACGGACAAGGGCGAATTCAACTGCAATCCCTATCGCAATCATCTTTTCAAGAATGTCGGCGGTGCGTTTGTGGATGTCACGGATTCTTCCGGCACACAGGCGTGCATAGGCTGCATGGGCACGGCCATCGCCGATATCAATCGCGACAACATGCCTGATGTGTACTGCTCGAATGTGCCCGACGGCAACGTGCTGTTCCTCAACAGTGAGAATGAGACGTTTGCCGAAAGCGCGGCAACGGCGGGCGTCGGTTCCTACGCGATGGGCTGGGGCGTCGAATTTTTTGACTACGACAATGACGGGTATCAAGAGCTTTACGTCTGCAACAGCACGGCCATGAATCGGCTGTACGACTGGGCGGGCGCGATGCCGTTTGTGGATATTGCGCCGACGATGGGCGTCGCCATGAATGAACCGTCATACTGCGTGGCGACTGCGGATCTGGAGAACGACGGCGATCTCGACGTGCTCGTGCAGTCGAGCTTCGCGAATGTCCGCTTGTTCGTGAACAACCTGGCGAATGGCGGCAACTGGACGCGATTTCGGCTTTACGGCGACGGACCGAACACGCGGGCGGTCGGCGCGCGAGTGATCGTCGAGACGCCGGGCTCGACGCAGGAGCAGGAAATCCGCGCCGGCAGCGGCTTCAAGTCGTGCTCGTCCTACGATCCGCACTTTGGTCTCGGATCGGAAGCAAGCATCTCGCGTGTGATTGTGCACTGGCCTGACGGTACGACGTCGATCGTTGCCAATCCACCGATCAATTCCGTGGTGTCGATCGATCAGGCGACGACGCTGGTACCGACGCCATGTGCATTGATGGGCGACATGAACAACGACGGCAGCGTCAACGGCGAGGACATCCAGTCATTCGTTGGCGTGATGATGGGCCGCACGGCGGCGTGCAGCGGCGATCTGAATAATGACTCGGTCGTTGATTCGGCGGATGTGCCGTTTCTTGTGTGCAGCTTGCTGAATTCGAACAATCCATAGCGTCGAACAGGAGTTGTTATCGTGGCCGGAGCACGCTGACAGCCCAAGAATGCGATTTGCGGAAAGTCATTGTATGTCATCGCTGCTCGGTCTTGCACCGCCGAGTCCGTGTTTGTTACGATAGCGATCCTATAGTGGATATTGGCCGCTGCCTGATCGAAATGCGACAGTGCCGCGGAGCGAGTCACCAGACGACTCTTGTGTTCGAATTCTCCGGGGGGGAACAAACTACTGTGAAAATCCGAACGTCCCAATTCTCCACACGTCACGCCTGTCGGTTTGTGTGTATTGTGATCGCGATTGGATTTTCCGTTGGAGGGTACCGACGCGCTTGCGCTGGTTCGTTGCAAGTTGCGATCGTCGACAATCTTCCCGGGGCGTTCACCAACATCTCGGCCACAGGGGCAACGCCCGGTACGCCATTACAACTCCAGGACGATGAAGAGACGATTGTTGCGACAACCATCGGAAATATCGTCTTTCCATCAGGAAACGTCGTTGTCGCCAACAATGGCGGACTCGGATTTCGAAACCCAGCCAATACGGACCTGGCGCCGATCAACCAAGCCATTCCCAGCAATGACGCCTTTGGGGGCGGTCAGTCAGCAATGGCGTTCTGGGATGATATTGGTGATATCGACGATAAGGACGACATGGATGTGTTTGAGCGTGAGTTTGCCGACAGGTATGTTGTGCAGTGGGAGCGCAAAACGTTCGGCATGAATCAATTCGCCGGGGAGCCGCAACCAGGCTTTGCGACGTTTCAGATTCAGATATTCAGCGGCGCGAGCCAGGCCGGTGATATCGTCGCCCAGTTTATTTATGAAGACATTGAGGATTCACTGCCCGGCCCCGACCGAGGGTCCAGCGCGACCATTGGGTATCAGGACGGCGGTGCCGGATTCGGTAATTTTCCGTGGAGCGTCAATTCAGCGGTTCTGTCGAACGGCACTGTCCTGACCGTTGTTCTCGTGCCCGAACCATCGACAGTGATGATGATGTCGCTCTTGCTTGTCGTTGTCATTCGCCCTGGTCGACACCAGAGACGCTACTGAGCTGAGATTGCTTCGAGCATCGAAACATACGTATTCGCCGCCCCGGAGTC
>JAJDEC010000644.1 GCA_029259995.1 Phycisphaerae bacterium | reverse complement strand
CTGGCGGTGGTCGTGTCGCCACCGAAACTGAAATTGGGGTGCAGCCCCAGCGTGCCGCTGGTATCCAAATCTACCGCGGCTACAAACCCGGCTTGAGCCTGAGCGGCGTATAGCGTAAGGGCGCCCAGCGCACTCAGAACTGCAAATCGCTTCTTCATCGGTCCTCCTCCTCGTTTAACAAAAGCAAGAAACGGCACCGAGAATTGACATGTCTCACTCGGCGAACTATCCCCCCTCGGGAACAACTATCCCGAGTTTATCATAGGGGATGATGAAACTACAACCCTGTGCGACGCAAAACTTGGCGTTATGCAATTTTCCTAGATCATGGGCAAGGATTTCATTAGAATCAGGGCAGTAGCAAGCATGTCCGTGTACCGGACGTCGGTATAACCCCGGCCGGCGAATCGCTGGGGATCTCCGCGCAGCAAGTCGGATGGAATGGAGCGATTGTAAGGTGCAATTTTTGAAGAATCTCAGATTCCACCGCGTCGCTGCGCTCGCAGTTTCCATTGGCTGGTGCGCCGCGACGTCGCACGGCCAGACGATCGTTGACAATACGGACCCGGGTTTTTCGATTCTGAGCGGCTCCTGGAATTCAGGGACATTTGGATCTCCATGGGGCGCGGACTATAGATGGGTGCTTACGACGGGCGGAGGTGCGACCGCCAACGTGGAGTGGCGGCCGACACTCGCGGCGGCCGGCTGGTATGACGTGGAGACGTATTACGTTGGCGGGTCAAACAGGGCCGATAACGTTCCGTACACTGTCAATCACGCCAGTGGATCGTTCCCGGTATTCCTGAACCAGCAGGTCGGCAGCGAGACCTGGGTGTCTCTGGGCACCTATTACTTCGACGCGGGCAGCGATGGGGCCGTCGAGATGGCCAATGACGCAGCGCCAAGCGTCGCCATCGCCGATGCCATGAGATTTACGGCCGTGGGCGAGCCGCAACCCCAACTCAGGGGCCTCTGGGCAGACGCATTCAACGTGGGGTTCAAGAACGCGAGTCAGGTCGACGACATGATCGCCCGCGCCGTGGCCGGAAACTACAACGCGATCATGGCCGAAGTGCTGGCCTATCACGACAACGCGTCAAATGCGCACGGTGCCTATTGGAATTCCGCCATCGTGCCGAAGGCGCCGGATGTGGGCGGCGGCTTTGATCCGCTGGCTGACATGATTCAGAAAGCCCATCAGGCTGGAATCGAGGTCCATGCCTGGATTCTTCCGTTTCGCGTCTCGACGTCGTGGCCCCCGAGCGGCAACGCGCTGCTACAGAGTCATCCCGAGTGGTTTGCAGTGTCGCAAGGCGATCTTGGTGCAGGACCACAGTCCGTCGGCGGTCTGTTCCAGCTCGATCCCGGCAGCCCCGAAGTGCAGGACTACTTGATCTCAATCGTGCGCGAGTTGACGTCAGACTACGAAGTCGACGGCATTCACTGGGATTACATTCGCTACACGCAGAGTGATGCCGGCTATCCGGCGCACACGTGGTACACGGATTCCGGCCTGGAGCGATACAAGCGGATCACTGGCAACAGCGGCACGCCCAGTCCGACCAATTCATCCTGGAGCGACTTCAGAAGACGAGAGGTAACGGAGCTGATTCGTCGGGCGAATGTCGAAGTCGCGACGGCCGATAACCCACGTCAGCCGTTACGACATACCGCCGCCCTCATTACCTGGGGCGACGCACCGGCCAGTTTCTCATCCACGAGCGCTTGGGCCCGGTTCCAGAATTGGGAACACTGGCTCGACAAGGGATACCTCGACGCCGGAGTTGCGATGACGTATTACAATGAGGGCCAGTTTCCGACGTATTTTCGCAATTGGGTCGACCAGTCGATCATCTGGGCCCACGATCGCCATATCGTGACCGGACAGGGGAACTACCTGAACAACTTCGCCGACAGCAACACGCAAATCGGCTATGCCCAGTCAGCTGGCGTGGACGGAATTGTCAATTTTTCGTACGCGACAACCTCGTCGTCTGGCGTCGATTGGAGTTGGTATCCGTTCATCGGCGGCAGCGCCTTTGCCGGCGCGGCCGATCTGCCAACAATGCCATGGCGCGATCCGATCACGGCGACGGCTGGTACAGTTTATGGACGCGTCACAGTCGGTGCGACGGGCATGCCGATCGACGATGCGACCGTGCTGGTGAACGGCTTCCCCGCGGGCGAAACCGATGGCAACGGGTTCTTCGTTGTGACGGAGCTAAGTGCCGGAGTGAACGGTACATTCGGCCAGTTCAGCGTATCGACGCCGGGATTCACTCAGGTTGTCCGCCCCAATGTTCTCGTCGAGCGAGCCGGATTCACGGAAGCCAATTTCGGAATGGGGCCATGGCTGTTCGGCGATTATGATGTCGACAGTGATGTGGACGCCGACGACTGGCTCAAGTTCGAGCAAATGTGGACGGGGCCGGATCTTGGGCCGCCGCCTGCCGGCGGCGACATCTTTGACGATGACGCGGATCTGGACGTCGACCTGCACGACTTCAGCACGTTGCAGGTCTTATTCGGCGCATAGGGCAGGACGTTTGACGCCTGGATTCGGAAATCGGCCTTAACGTTGAGTGTCCTAATGCAGTCCTGCTCCGCCATGCACCCAACGGCGGCGCGATTTCCATCATCCAATCAGATTATCTAATCAATACAGCATCGAAACGCAGGGGCGCATGGTCATGCAGGAATGCTTCGAAATGAGATCACCATTTAGATCGTCTTATGTGGCGTCTCTGCTCTGCGCAATTATTGCAAGTGCGGCATGCGTCGTTGCCCGCGCCGATACGGTCGTGCGCCCGGGTGTTGAGGTCCTGATCGAACAGGCGTTCGCCCCGCTCGCCGGCAAGCGCGTCGGCCTGATCACGAATCCGACGGGCGTCACAAGTGATCTCCGCAGCACGATTGACGTTCTGCATGGCGCGCCGCAGTTGAAGCTGGTCCGATTGTTCGGCCCGGAACATGGCGTGCGCGGGGAAGTTCCCGCGGGCGAACACGTCACCCATTTCAAGGACGCCGTCACCGGTCTGCCCGTTCAATCGTTGTACGGTCGCACGAGAAAACCCACGCCCGAGATGTTCGACGGCCTCGACGTCGTCGTGTTCGACATTCAGGACATCGGTTCGCGGTCGTACACGTATATCTCGACGCTCGCGCTGGCGATGGAAGCCGCCGCAGAGCAGGGCGTCGAGTTCGTCGTATTGGATCGCCCCAATCCGCTTGGTGGCGTGCGTGTCGAAGGGCGGCCGCTGGACCTTGAGTACCGCTCGTTTGTCGGTCATCTACCCATTCCATATTGTCACGGAATGTCGGTGGGGGAAATCGCCCGGATGATCAACGGCGAGCGCTGGATGGCCGACGGCCGGCAGTGCAAGCTGACTGTGGTGCCGATGCAGGGATGGCAGCGCGCGATGTTGTTCAGCGACACAAATCTGCCGTGGGTTCCGTCATCGCCGCACATTCCTCGGGCCGAGACGGCGTTTTTCTATGCAGCAACGGGCATCATGGGCGAACTCGGTGTGATCAGCGAAGGCGTGGGCTATCCGCTGCCGTTCGAGCTGGTCGGCCATCCCGATCTGCCGGCACACGAATTTGCCGCGGAACTCAATCGTCGCAAACTGCCCGGCGTGCAGTTCCAGCCTTACTACTTCCGGCCATACTACGGGGCTTTCAATGGGCAGACCTGTGCTGGTGCGCGCGTGGTGTTGACTGATCCGCATCGGGTCGCGCTGACGGAGATCCAGTTTCACGTGATGGATGTTGCGCGCCGCAAGCTTCCACAATTGACGCTGTTTGAGACCAGCCGACAGGCGATGTTCGACAAGGTCTGCGGGACGGACAAGATCCGAAAGCTTCTGGCCGCGAATCGACCGCTCGACGAGGTTCTGGCCAGCTGGCGCGCCGGCGTGGACGAATTCCGCGATCGCCGCAAGCCCTATCTTCTATATCCGTAGTCGCGCAACAATCGCTCGATCAGCGATCGGCTGAGGAGAGCGTTGAACATTCCTCGGGCAGTCTTGCGCTGATTCCGCAAAGTTCGGAATATGCAATCGACGCGTTGTGAATTTCCTCGCTCGTGCCGAGCCGCAATCTTTGCCACTCCCGTTCATCCATGTACATCCGGTATCAAGAGTGACACATCATGGCTGCACCTGCATAATCCGGGATTCGTGACGCTTTCGTTTGAATCATCATGTGTCGTATCAGTCAGGTTGCGGAGAAAGTTCATGGGCGACCGACGCCAGCGGCTCACGGAATCGCAAGGCATGCCATCGGCCTTTATTCTTGTTCCGATGCAGTGCGACATTATCGTCTGGGTGCATCTGCGGGCCCGATCGTTCAATGATCGCTTCATGCGACTCCTGACACCGGAAGCAACATGACATACGCACTGCTCGGCAGCTTCAGCGCACAGTTTACCTGGATCGATTGGTCGGTCGTCATCGGGTACTTTGCGTTGACGACGTGGATCGGTACGGCGCTGGCCGGGCGCCAGTCAACGATGCGCGATTACTTTCTCGGCGGACGAAAACTTCCCTGGTATGCCGTCAGCGGCTCGATCATCGCGACTGAGACCAGCGCGCTGACTTTCGTCATCGTCCCGTTCATCGTTTTCAACACGGGCATTGAGGGGAATTTCAAATACCTGCAGCTCGGCCTGTTCGGATCCATTCTGGCACGCCTCATCGTGGGCTACGTGTTTGTACCCGCCTACTATGAGCGAGAAATCTACAGCCCGTATGACTATATGGGCAATCGTCTCGGCGGCAACGTGAGATCGATGACGACCGTCCTGTTCGCGCTCGGCGGCATGCTCTCGCAGTCCGCGCGTGTGTATCTCACGGCCGAAGTGCTGCTCGTCGTCCTGCATGACCAGCTTGCATGGCTTAGTGCTCACATCGGGATGTTCCCGCTCGTCTGGGCCATCATCCTGATCGCAATCGTTGCAATCATCTGGACGCTCATCGGCGGAATCGCGACGGTCATCTGGACGGATGTCCTGCTGTTCCTGCTGTTTTTCGTCGGCGCGATCATCACGCTCGTGACCGTCGCGTCGAATCTCGATGGCGGCTTTGCGGAGATGTTCCGTGTCGGCTGGGAGGCCCGCGACGTGACACCTGTCGTCGGATCCTGGGGCAAGTTCACGTTCTTCGACTTTTCGACAAGCCCGACGCGCGCATTCACGATCTGGACGGCCGTCATCGCTTCGACCTGGGGCGGCATCGGGCCTTATGGCACGGATCAGCTCATCGTTCAGCGGCTCTTCTGCTGCAAGGGGCCGCGCGAGGCTCGCTGGGCAATCATCGGCAGCACGATCGGACAATTCGTCACGGTCACAGTCGCGTTCGTCGGCGTCGGGTTGTATGCGTACTATCAGGCGCATCCGCTTTCGGGCGAAGCGCTTCGGTTGTTTAACGAAAAAGGCGATCGAATCTTCCTGATTTTCGTGGTCGAAGTCGTTCCGGTCGGCCTGAAGGGGTTGATCGTTGCGGCGATTTTTGCGGCGGCCGTTTCTAGTCTGACGAGCATCCTTGCCGCGTTGAGCCAGACAGTCATGTCGGCTTTCTATTCGCCGCATCGGGCGGCGAAGCTCCAGCGACTTGGCGGCGAGAATGCACCTGACGCCGAGAGCGAAGATCGGCACGGCGTTCGTGTCGGGCGATTGCTTGTATTCGGTTGGGGCGTCGTGCTGAGCCTTATGGCGTACGTCGCATGGCGAATGTCTGCCAACTATCGATCAATCCTCGATCTCGGGCTCGCCCTGGCGGGCTACGTGCACGGCGCACTGCTCGCGGGCTTCTTTATCGCATTCCTCCCATTGAAGGTGAACGGTCGTGGATTGATGTTCTCCGGACCGCTCTCGGTCATGTGCGTGTTCGCCATTGTCTGGCACGAGCCGTGGGCGCACACGGTCTGTAGGTTGGCCACAATCTTACTACTTGCGTTTTGGCTTCGCCGTAGTCGAT
>JAJDEC010000643.1 GCA_029259995.1 Phycisphaerae bacterium | reverse complement strand
TCCATGTAACCACTGGTGGGATTGGGAGTTGTGGGGACGTATACCGTGGCCATCTTGGTGCCGCTGTTGAGATCGATGAGCGTGTTGGTCATGAAGGCGATGGCCTTCATGTTCTCATGGGGGAAATCCACGAGTACGACGCGTTGATCCTTCGCGTCTTTTCCGACGCCGCCGAGGGCGTGGATCATCCGCTTCATGGCTCCGTATACCGTGTCCACGAGCGGGATTTTCTCCAGGAGGGCCTCGACGGCTTCGATGATTCGACGCCCGACGACGTTGGTACCCAGCCATCCCAACATATAGAGCAGGCAGATCGTCAGCGCGACGGCCATGACTTTGTAGTACCAGCCGGGCTTTTCCGGATCGATGAACGGCGGCACATCGGTCGTTCGGGTGTTAATCCATGTGATCCCGAGGTGAACCCAGTTGACGACTTGTGTGCCGAAGGCGAGCGCGGCGGAGTAGACGTAGCGAATCAGGATGGCCGTGACGGCCAGCGGGATAATGAGCAGGATACCGGCCACCAATCGGCCGCGAAGCGACGTGGGGGCGACCGGTTTGGGCTTTACGGCAGGGCCTGGGTTTTCGGAAGTACCGGGCGTCATCATAGGCTCATACGTTTGATCGTCATCTGCGGATGCGATCCGGGAGTATAACCCCTAATCGTCACAAGGTCGGTCGGGCATTTGATTTATGCGTGGATTGCTGGACCGTCGGGAACCTCGCGTCGCGAGACGGCGTCGTATTAACAGGCATGGATTGAACGCGTCTAGTGTGTCGGCGTCGTCAGGACCTGGCCGGTGAGTGGCCAGTGATCTGCGGAAAGGCGAATCTGATTGCTCGCGAAAAGGGCGGGTCCTAGAATACGTTATAACTCTCGGTGCCGTATTGAGTTGGGCCGGATGGTCCGGGCAGCAGCCTTGGAGGAATCCAACGATGTCAAATCTGGAACGTGAAGTCGGCCGGGCAAAGCGACGTCTTTGGCTGAATCGATGGCTGGAAATTGTGGGCTGGTGCCTCGTCATCGGCATCGGTCTGTGGATCGCCCTTTGGGTGCCGCATCGATTGTTCAGCATGAAGTGGCCGATGGATTCCGTCGCCCTTGGGATTCTCGGGGCCAGCGTCGTGGCGTCGTTCGTTTGGCTCATGATTCGACGCGAAGGCATGCTCGATGCGGCCGGCGCGCTCGACGCGGCCGCCGGATTGAACGAACGCACATCGACATCCGTCGCGCTGGCAAAGGCCGAATTGGATCCATTCGAGACAGCCGTCCAGCACGATGCCGAACATTCTGTCACGGGAATTAACGCGCGTCGATTTCTGCCAGTCCGATGGAGCGGTTCGCTGTCATTGAGCGGGATGATGTTACTGATCGCGGCGCTGTCGCTGTTGATTCCTGAACTGGACCTGCTGGGCAAGGACGCTGAAAACGTCGGCGCGAAAGTGAACGCGGCGGAGAACCAGGCGAAGGCCGAAGCGCTGAAGCGCCCCGTGAGCATTATCGAGGAAATTGCAAATAAGAATCCGGATGTCGACATTTCCGACATGTCACGCAAGCTCGATCCGAAGGCGTTGAGTCGCATGGACTCGGATCCGGGATTTAAGCGTCGCATGGCGAAGAAGCAGCTGAACACGCTCAAGGATGCGCTCAAGAACAAGGCGGATTCCGAGAAGTTTCGAACGCAGCGCGAAGTCAACAAGCGCTTGCGGCAGATCGGCCAACCGGAAGATCCCAGGAGCGAACTGCGTGAGCTCATGAGCCAGATGTCGGCCGGCGACTTCGGCGAAGCGCAGGAAGAGGTCAAGAAGCTCAAAGAGAAGCTGGCCAAGCGCGCACGGGACGGAAAGCTGGATCCGGCGGCCGCGCAGAAAATGAAGGAACAACTCAACGATCTGGCCAAGAAGCTCAAAGAGGCGTCCCAGAAGCAGCAGGCCGCACAGGATCGTCAGTCGCAGCAGCAGTTGCAGAACGCCGGCATGACGAAAGAGGAAGCGCAGCGCACGCTGGACGATCTTGCCAAGAAGGATCCCGAGCAGCTGAAGAAGATGGCCGAGGACCTTGCCCAGCGCATGAAGGACAAGGGCGTCACCAAGGAGCAGATGGAGAATCTGCTCAACAAGTTACAACAGGAACAAAAGGCCCAGGAAAAGGCCAACAAGCAATGCGAGAAAATGGGCGAGTCCATGGGCAAGGCGTCCAAATCGCTCGAGGAGGGCGATACGGAACAGGCACAGAAGGAACTCGGCGAGGCGGGCGAACAACTCAGCGACATGGAGCAGATGGAGCAGGCGCTCAACGATCTCGAATCGCAGATGGATGACTTGCAGGACGCCGAGGAAGATTTGGAAGAATTCGACGATTCCGATGACGAGGGGGACTGCCAGCAGTGCGACGGTACAGGCTTTCTTCCTGACGGGGCTCCCTGTCCCAAGTGCCAGGGGAATGGCAATGGTCAGGGCCAGGGCGGTCAAGGTCAGGGCGGGCAGGGCGGTCAAGGCGGACGCGGTCGCGCGTTCGGACAACGCGATCGCAATGACAACGTCAAGACGGCGACACGCAACGTTCGGGCGAAGACCAAGAACGGCAAAGGCGGCTCCGTCGTCGGTCAGCAGTTCGTCAAGGGTTCGCAGATGAAGGGCGAATCGGAAGTCGAATTCGGTGAGGCCTTCAAGGCTGGTGAAATCGACGCGACGGATTCGCTCAACCGCGGTCGGATTCCGCGAAAGTACAAGAAGAGCATTCGACGCTACTTCGATCGCATTCGGGACGACATCGACACAGGAAAGGCGCCCGTCGAGTCCGGCGACGAACCGGCGGCGAGTGGCGCCGCCGTGGACGACAAATCCGAGTGATGCGCGTCTTGAATCGGATCCTCCTTCTGTGGTTTCCAGTCAACTGCGATCTGCATCGGCGTTTCGTTGCAGGTTGCCTTCTGCTTATCCTGTGTTCGCACATCGCGTGCGCGCCAACAGACACGCCGACATCGACAGCGCCATCGCAATCCGTCATCATTTACTGCTCCGTCGATCGTGCGTTTGCCGAGCCGTTGCTTGAGGCGTTCACTCAGGAAACGGGCATCGAGGTCCATGCGAGATTTGACACGGAAGCGGGCAAGACGACTGGGCTCGTCAACAAGCTGCTTGCCGAACGCGTCCAGCCGCGGGCCGACGTCTGGTGGTCGGGCGAAATCTTCGGGACCATCGAATTGGCGAATGCCGGCGTGCTGGCAGCATATCAACCGACGACGGCGTCCGACATCCCCGGGCAATTCCGTGACATTGACGATCGATGGACGGCCTTCGGGCTCCGCGGTCGAGTCATCGCCTTCGATCCGAAGCGCACTCGGCGCGAGGACGTACCGACAGCGTGGGCGGATTTGGCAGGACCAAGTTTTCGCGAACGCGTCGCCCTGGCGGATCCGCGATTCGGAACGACGCGCGGTCACTTCGCCGCCTTATTGTCGATCTGGGGCGAGGATGCGTTTGTTGGTTTTCTGAATGGGCTGAAGTCCAATGCAGTCATTCGGGCGGACGGCAACAGCCACGGCGTGCTTTTGTTGGCGCAGGGACGCGTCGAGTTTGCGGCGACGGATACGGACGATGTGATCGTGGCCAGATCGCGCGGGGATTCGATCGACGCGGTTTACCCGGACATGACGAGTCCTGACGGGAAGACGGCACGGCCGGGGACACTCTGGATTCCGAGTTCCGTAGCGATGGTCAAAGGGGCGAGGAACGAGGCGGCGGCAACGCAATTGATCGATTACATCGCATCGTCGCGAATGGAGGCGTCGCTCTTCGACAGCGATTCGCGGAACATTCCCGTGCGGGCCAAGTTGCGACAATCGCTTGGCGTTGAACCCATTGAACCGGCGAGGATCGACTATCGCCGCGCGGCGGGCGCAATGCTTAAATCGGCGGAACTCATCGAACGCGTGGACCCGTTTCGCAGGCGCTGAGACGCTCGATCGGAATTGCAATGCCGGATAATTGGATGCGGTACGGGGGCCTGAACGGCGCGGCATGATATCGACTTTCATTCATCGAATCGTGCAGGGCGTCGGATGGATCGCGCTCCTCGGGGCGCACGGCGTTGTCGTGGGGACCCTCGTTGCGCAATCGCTCGGCGGGCCGGACGATCTTGGTGCATTGATACCTTCCGCCGGCATGACGCGCACGCTTGTTCATTCATTCTGTATCGCGGGTGGGGCATCGATGATTGCCGTTGCAGTCGGCGCCGTCGTCGCATGCGCTGCTGCGCAGACGCGGCGTCGTGTGTGGCGGACGTTGTTTTTCGCGTTCATGCTGCTCGCCATCCTGACGATGCCGAGCATTCACGCCTACGCGTGGCAGTTGTTGTTCACGAGCCAGGCGCCCGCTGTACGAATGTTGAATGATGCACTGATCGCGGCGGGGCCCTGGGGGGCGCGTTGCATGTCCGCGATCGTATTGGGCATGTGGCTCTGGCCGATTCCGGCGTACACGATTCTGGACGGGCTGCAACGTGACGGCGCTCAGGCAATGGAACTGACGCTCTTGGATGCCGGGCCATTCCGAGCGTTTTTTCGCGGCGTGATGCCGTTGCTGCGGGGACCGATCATTGCGGCGGCGGCCATTGTGTTCGTTGCCGCGGCGCTGGATGCGACTGTCGCGCCGTTGATGCTGGCGTCAGATGTCTGGCCGGTCGAGATGTTGCGGGCTGCGGAGGCAGCCAAGATTTCCGCGCGGCCGGCGGGGCAGATGTTCTGGCAATCGTGGCCCATGCTCGCGGCGATCGGCTTGCTCGCGCTGATCGCGATTCCCGGATTGCGGCGCGTCATCGCGAATCGTCGTATCGAGGCATGCGATCATCGCGTTCGGCGTTTCGGAGGGCGATGGCTGGCCTTTTCCGCAATCGCTGCGGCATCCATCGCCGCGTTGCTCCCCGTCGTGGTATTCCTGGCCATGTTGTCCACGGATGAACGTTATTCATTAAGCAGTGCCATCCAAAGCGTTTGGCGCACGGCCCATGGCCCGGCAACAGCCACGGCGATTGTCGCCATTTTGACGGCGACTTTGTCATACGCGATCGCCGTGGCGTGTGAATTGGGGATGCGCGCTCGCGACTCCGCGTCGAGGAACGCGGGGCGTTTGATCCTGAGTTTGACGATTGTGACGGCCGTGTTGCCGACGGCGCTGCTGGGGACCAGCCTTGTTTCCTTCTATGCCAGTCCTGCACTGGGTAGCGCATCGGGATGGAATCTGTATGACGACACGCCGATCACCTGGATCGCAGCGGTTCTTGCCCGATTCGCGTTTGTGCCCGTGTTGATGATCGCAATGGCGGGCTGGTCGGCGCCGAGCGTGCTCCTGGATCTCGCGGAGATGGACGCGTCCGGCATTCGCGCATGGCGATTCGGGCGATGGCCACTGGTTCGCGGGGCGGCGCTGATGGGCGCCTGTGTCGCGGGCTTGCTGGCATTCACAGAGGTACAGGCATCGGCGTTGGCGAGAGCGCCGCGCTGGGGCGACGACAGCCTGGCCGTATTTCTGGATTCGCAGATGCATTACGGCCGCCACGGTCAGACACTGGCGTTGGCGTTGTTGATGTATGTTCCCGTGGCGGCTGTCTGCCTGATCGCTGCGGTTTTTGGATGGACGCGCGAACGATTCGAACGCGTCACGCGTTGAGCTAAGTGGGTGCGAAGAGTGAATCATTCCGTGGAACCGGCGTCCCGCCGGTTCGCCACAGGCCGGAGGCCTGTGCCACATTCAATGAATCACTCTGCATTTCAACGGGGGAGTGCGGGCGTCTCGCCTGCCCGTATTTCGCGCTGTTGCTTGTGCGGGCGTGACGCCTGCCCGTATTTCGCGCTTGTGCTTGTGCGGGCGAGACGCCTGCCCGTATTTCGCGCTTGTGCTTGTGCGGGCGAGACGCCCGCCCGGATTACGCGCTTGTGCTTGTGCGGGCGTGACGCCTGCCCGTATTTCGCGCTTGTGCTTGTGCGGGCGAGACGCCTGCCCGTATTTCGCGCTTGTGTTTGTGCGGGCGAGACG
>JAJDEC010000642.1 GCA_029259995.1 Phycisphaerae bacterium | reverse complement strand
GCCGAGGCGCGCCCTGCCGCGCCCGCCTCGCTCAAATCGCTTATTCGGGTATAAACTATGCAGCAAAATCGGAAACCCCATCTCGCGGCCCTGCGCCGTCGAGATGAACAGAATTGCGGCACGATTGACCACACGGAGTTGACACCATGTTGATGCCTTATCGCCCTGAACCCTACGTGAACTTTTCGGATGACGAGCCGCGCAAGAAAATGCTCGAGGCGCTCAAGCTCGTCGAATCGCAACTCGGCCGAACGTATCCGCTGCGAATCGGCGCCGAGAAGATCGAAACCCAGAACACGATCGCGTCCATCAATCCCGCAAAGAACGATCAGGTCATCGGCTACGTCGGCAAGGCCGACAGCGATCAGGCGCAACAGGCCATCGCCGCCGCGGATGTCGCCTTCCGAAGCTGGTCGCGCGTCGATCCCGATGTCCGCGCACGTTATCTCATTCGGGCTGCCGCCATCATTCGCCGCCGCATCTACGAATTCTGCGCGTGGTTGGTGTTTGAAGAGTCCAAGAGTTGGATCGAGGCCTATGCGGAAACCTGCGAAGCGATCGACTTCCTCGATTTCTACGGTCGCGAAATGATGCGCCTCGGCGGCGCCCAGGCCGTCACGCCCTTTGAAGGCGAAGAAAACGAACTGCGCTACATCCCGCTGGGTGTCGGCGCGATCATTCCGCCCTGGAATTTCCCGCTGGCCATCATGGCGGGCATGACGACGGCCGCGATCGTGACGGGGAACACTGTCGTTCTGAAGCCGGCCAGCGCTTCGCCCGTCATTGCGGCGAAGTTCGTCGAAGTGATGGAAGAGTGCATGCTGCCGCCCGGCGTCTTGAATTTCGTACCCGGCAGCGGGGCGGAAATCGGCGACACGATCGTCGAACATCCTCGCACTCGATTCATCGGCTTCACGGGTTCGCGAGAAGTCGGGGAGGGCATCTTTCAGAAGGCCGCAAAGATCCACAAAGGACAGCTCTGGCTCAAGCGGACGATTCTCGAAATGGGCGGCAAGGACTGCATCGTCGTCACGGAGAATGGCGATGTGGATGCTGCGGCCGAGGGCGTCGTCGCGGCGGCCTTTGGTTTCCAGGGACAAAAATGTTCCGCATGCAGTCGCCTGATCGTTGACGAAAGCGTGCACGAGGCGTTGCTGAAGAAAGTCGTCGAACGCGCGAAGAAGCTGACAATCGGCAATCCGACCGGCAGCGAGAATCTCAACATGGGCGCCGTGATTGACAAGAGCGCTTACGACAAGATCAACAGCTATATCGAAATCGGCAACAAAGAAGGCACGATGGCGCTCGGCGGATCGAAAGTTCCCGCCGGCGGTTTCTTCATTCCGCCGACAATCTTCGACGGCATCAAACCCAATGCGCGGCTCGCGCAGGAAGAGATCTTCGGCCCCGTGCTCGCCGTGATCAAAGGACGAGGCATCGACGAACTGCTCGAAATCGCCAACGGAACGGAGTACGGACTGACGGGCGCGATCTACTCGAACGATCGATTGGAACTCGAACGGGCCCGGCACGAATTCCACGTCGGCAATCTGTACTTCAATCGCAAGTGCACGGGGGCCCTGGTCGATGTGCAGCCCTTCGGCGGCTTCAATATGTCGGGCACCGACAGCAAGGCCGGCGGTCGCGACTACCTGATGCTGTTCATGCAGGGCAAGAGCATTACGGAAAAGTGGTAATCGCCGCGCCGCGCGAGGTTGGAGTGAACGAAAATCGTCCCAGGTTGAATTGCAGAATGATTCACTGAATCCGTCACAGGCCTGTCGCCTGAAACGAACCGGCTATTAGCCGGTTCCACGCGATGAACGACTCATTACGTACTTGGATGCGCGAGTCGGTCTTACGCGATCAGGCTGTGCGCCGATTGAGTAAACGGTGATTGTCGTTCTGTCCGATTCGCGTTCGTGTGTCGAATGTGAGCGATCCTGATGCGCAATCCAACCATTCGCGCTAATCGCGATGTACGCGGTGAGTCGGCTTTGGAAGAAAGGCGCGTCGAAAGGACAGGCGCGCCGGCGCCGGCCCGGCGATTTAGACGTCTTGGAAAATTCGCGGCAGATCAGTCAGATTGTAGAGTTCGCGCTCTGCATCGGAAATCGGATCCATGCCGAGTTCGGCCAATTCGCGATTGACCCATGTCTTGAGGGACATATTGGTCTTCTGTTCTGAGTAACTGATCTTCGCGCGAAGAACTATTTCGTGTCTCGATTTTTCGTCCATGATAAACTTTCTCCGATACGGCCGGATGCCCCGAACAATCCATGTCAGGCGGAAATGGGTCCGAAAACGATCGACGCCCCCCTGGCGTCGAGGTCGACCATCCTGGTCCGGCTCGTTACCAACGCTCCTTCGTTCGCTTAATCGGCGACGTGAAAGGGTGGGGCCTTAGTTGTGAAAGTAGCCCCGGAAAGCCCGATCCAAACCCTGTCGGGCTTTGCATTTGAGTAAGTATTGGAAGTCTCATCGGACATTGCAAGGGTGGAACATGAGTTTTCGGCGCGAATTTCGGCATTTTTTGCAGGTTGCGTTGCCTGATTCCGCCTGTGAATTCGCAGCGCCCTGACGTCGCGAAGTCACTCTGCCAACCAACAGGCGGGCTCATGCGCCTGCGAAATTTTGCCCGCGCCCATGAGATAGCATTTGGTTGTTTCGGGCCCCATGAATTTGAACGTCGCCTTGAATATCGGATACAGCGCCGCCTGCTCCGAGTCGGAATTCGCGGGCAGTTGCTTGAACCACTTGCAATAAGATCCATGCGATGTGGCGAGATCTCGAAATATTCGCGCGTTGTGAACCGTCGCTTCGATCTTGCGTCGATTGCGAATGATATTCTCGTTCTTCATCAGGCGATCGACGTCTCGCTTGCCGAAACGTGCGACGCGATCTACATCGAATTCGAAAAAGGCCTCCTTCAACGCCGGCGTCTTCACGAGCACGATGCGCCAGGAAAGGCCGCATTGAAAAATCTCCTGCGCCATGCGGCGCAGATGTCCCGCGTCCGTGCGGATCGATCGACCCCACTCGAAATCGTGATACGTGGCCTGCAGCGCGTCCTTGGCCGCCCAGGTGCATCGCGGTTTTCCGTCGTTCGGATCGGCCTTTCGCGTCGCCATGTGCGTTTTCTCCTGCCGCTCGGCGGCATAATCTGATGCACAGTGAAAAACGGCTCCAGACGGAGTAGAATAACCGTGCCATGCCGGAATACGAAGAGCGGGCCCGCGCCGATGGAGTGTCGTGTCCGCCGGAACACACTGCGACGCCCTGAAGAGTAACGAGCGAATGAGCGATCGGATCTACTGCGACAATGCGGCCACAAGTTTCCCGAAACCGCCCGACGTGCTCGCCGCCATGCAGCATTACGCGGAAACCCTCGGCGCCTCCGCCGGGCGCGGCGCCTATCGCGAGGCAATCGAAGCGGGAGAAATGCTCACGGACGGCCGTCGTCGCATCGCCCGATTGATCAACGCGCCGTCGCCTGAGTCCATCGTTTACACGCTCAATTGTTCATCCGCACTGAATCTGGCGATTCACGGCGTCCTCCGCGATGGCGATCATGTCGTCGCAACGAGGATGGAACACAACTCCGTATTGCGACCGCTGCATCTGCTGCTTGCCGAGAAACGCATCGATGTGTCGTGGATTCCTGCCGACGCACGGACCGGCATCGTCGAAGTGGAGGCCGTCCGAAGCGCGCTGCGATCGAACACGCGTCTGCTCTGCGTCAATCACGGCAGCAACGTTACGGGCGCCGTGCAGGATATCGCGAGCCTCTCCAGCATATGTGCCGCGCATGATGCGCTGTTTCTTGTCGATGCCGCGCAGACGATCGGTCACATTCCCATCGATGTCCGCGAATGGAAAATTGACTTGCTCGCGTTTCCGGGGCACAAAGGACTGATGGGGCCGCTGGGCACGGGCGGGCTCTACATTCGGCCCGGGCTCGAATCGACGATGCGACCGCTCATTCAGGGCGGCACGGGTTCGATCAGCGAATTGCCGGAACAGCCCGAGTTCATGCCGGATCGATTTGAGCCCGGCAGCCACAATGCAATTGGCATCGCGGGACTTGTCGCTTCGTTGAAGTGGATCGAAGCGCGTGGCGTCGACGCGCTGCGCGAACATGATTGCTCGCTCTCGGCGCAGTTCCTTGAAACAACGCAGAAGATTCCGGGGCTGACGATCTACGGACCGACGGACGTCACGCGGCGCGTCGCCGTATTCAGCGTCGCCATCGACGGGTTGGAGCCGTCGGAACTGGCGGCCCTGCTGGAATCGGAATTCGGCATACTGACGCGACCGGGCATTCACTGTGCACCCTTTGCGCACCAGGCGCTTGGAACGGATGTCACGGGTGGAACGACTCGGATCAGCTTTGGCGCGCTCAACACACTGGACGATGTCGAACGATGCACCACGGCGCTTCGGGAACTGGCCGAAGCCAATGCGACAGCACACGCCTGAGTCTGAAGGCACTTTGGCCGACGATTCAGTGTTTCGCGAATTCGACGACGCTCGCGATGGAAGGAAGTGACAGTAAAGCAGCCAGGCTTGGCGATGGCAGGATCGCCGGCGCGATGCGGCATCGCAATACCCGCCTCAGGATGGGCACAAAGACACACGGTCCGAACGACGCCATAGGAATGACATCTGTGCGCCAGCTCGACGCTTACGCTTTTTGTCGGATAAACAATGCCTCGTCGCGCGCGCAATTGTGGGCTGCGATCGCGTTGCTCACATTGCTGATCGCCCCCACGCCGCGGGTCCGGGCCGATGTCTTTTCGGCCGATGTCGAGCGTGCGATCGAACGCGGCCGAGAGGCGTTGCTGAACACGATTCGTACAAACGACGAAATCACGTGGACCCTCGGGGCCACGGCGCAGTTGCGCACGGAATCAGGGCGCGTCATTCGACAGCGCGGCGGAACCGTTCAGCTTGAGCAACGCAACGGCGACGTCATTGACATTCCTCGCGCGAATATCCGCGTCTGGAGGAAACGCGGTTTCGTCAACTCGGAGATGGAATCGACGCATCATGGGGGGCCGACGGTTCTCGCGGCGTTTGCGCTGCTCAGCGCCGATGTCGAATTGAGCGATGAGCGGATGTCCATGATGATTCAGGCACTCAGCGATCACGGGCTACCGGAAGCCGGCACCTATGTTCGAAGTCTGCGAGCGGGCGTGTGGGCGAAGCTCCTGAATGCTCCGCGAATCACGGGCGAGCAGCGGATTCGATTCAAACGATTTCTGTACAAGGACGTGCAGTGGCTTCGCGCGGAAATGAAGACCGACGGCGCGTTCGACTACGGTCACGGCATCAGCGTCAATCCGGACAGCGGCGACGCCTCGAACACGCAATTCGGGAATCTCGGCCTGTGGCTCGGGGACATGAACGGCGGCGAAGTCGGACGAGATGCGTGGCTGAAGGTTGAGCGATACTGGATGAAGGGGCAGGATCCCGGGGGCGGCTGGTCCTACATCTCGGGCGCCGGCCAATCGACATCGTCAATGACGGTCGCGGGATGCAATAGTCTCTACATCGTTCTCGAACGGCTTCATGCGCGTGGCGATCGTCCCTATCGCCGATACGCCGGCTGCAAGCCGAATCGAAACGTCCGCAAGCGCGTCGCCGAGATCTTTCAGGCGATCCAGGACGGAAACAGCTACCTCAAACTTCATCCGCCGGACGTCGCGCAGCATCATCGATATGAGCTCTTCGGCATCGAGCGGCTCGGTCTTGCCAGCGGGCGCGCGGAGATCGGCGGCGAAGACTGGTTTCGAACACACGCGCCGGCTGCGGTCAGTCATCGCTGGGGCCATCACATCGTCGCAGACGCGTTCACATTGATTTTTCTGGTCCACGGACAAGCCCCCGTCTTGATCCAGAAGCTTCAACATGGAGACGATGAGGATTCCTGGAATTATTACTTTCGCGATCTCCATGGATTGTCCATTTATCTTTCGAACAGCTTCGAGCGACTGTATCGCTGGCAATACGTTCCGCGGAACGCCGATCTTCGCACGCTGGAGAACTCACGGATCCTGTTCATCAGCGGCCGCGATTCAATCGAATTCAACGAGACGATGAAAGCCCGGCTGCGGACGTACGTCGACAACGGTGGATTGATTTTTCTGCATGCCGATCTCGGAAGCCGGAAATTCGCCAGGAGTGTGCGCCCCCTGTTTGAATCGATGTTCGCGCACGAAGGCTGGACTTTCAATGCCCTCTCGGACCATCACGACCTTTACACATGCCTGCACGGTAAAGAGAGCCGGCGCAAGCGCATTCCGTTTGAAGCCATCACGGATGGACCGCGAATACTCGTTTTGCTGAGTCCTGTCGATCTTGCCGGCGCCTGGCATCAGCAGCGCGAGAATTTCAATGACATCTTCGAGATCATGGGCAATATCCGCGTATACTCTGCGCCGGCGCACGACGTACTCCCGCGCGTGCTTCGGCGCGAAGAGACACTGACGGCGGCACGAGCCCGGCGCGGGCAGCTCCGGATCAAACGTTTTCGACATGGTGGCGACTGGGATGCGCATCTCGACATGTGGCGACGGCGCCACGCCCGGCTCAGTGGGGCCACGGGGATCGACATCGTCGCCGACGAGACCGGCGATCGCTCTGAGGATCTGTCCGATTTCGATATCGTCCACTTCACGACGCGCGGGAGAGTCAAGCCGACGAACGAGGAAGTCGCAATCCTGAAATCCTACGTGAATGGCGGCGGACTGCTTCTTGTTGAATCCGCGGACGGAACGCCCAACGGGAACCGTGCGATCGTGAAAATGATGCGGCTGATCGACGTCGGCGAACAGCGTGTTCTGGCGCGAAGCGACGCCTTGATGACCGGCGCGTTTCCGGAAGGCAAGCCGTTGTCGAAGCTCGTGACGACGCCGGCGGGGGCCTCGTTGATTCCGATCGGCGATGCCCCGCCGATCTTCCTGCGCGTTGTGGATGATCGCATCGGAATGATCGCGTGCCCGTTCGACTTGAGCGCTGCATTGGAGCGGCATCACATCTGGAATCGCGTCGGTTTTGACTCGGCGTCGACGGATCAGATCGTTCACAACATTCTGAACTTTCGGCTCGCACAAAAACAAGGTGCGATCGACGAGACGTTGCGATGAAGCGCGGGCCGGCCTGTGTGATTCACTCCGGAGCACTCGGTGACTTTGTCCTGACGCTTTCCGTCGTGCAGGCCATTCGCTGTGCCGGATACGCCCCCATTCGGTTCATCGGCCGTTCGAATTATGCGGCCCTCGTCGGTCCGCACGACGGCGTCGATGACTTCACGTCGATCGATGCGGCGCCGTGGCATCGGCTCTTCGGCGACGATTCGGAGGACGCAATCGCGCGCATCGTTCTTGAACGATGCCCGACGCTCGTGCTGGACATGCTGGGCATTTCGGAATCAGCGAACGGCGCGTTGCGATCGGCCGGCGTCGCGGAAGTGATCCAGGTGGATGCGAGGCCGACGCCGGGAAAAATCTCGCACATCATCACGCAATGGCGTGACTCGATTCGATCAGGCGGCATCGAGCTGGACCTCAGGGCTCCGAGTATCCGCCGCAAGGCGACGCCGTCGAGCGACGATTCGATCATCATTCATGTCGGCAGCGGCGGGATTGACAAATGCTGGCCGATCGACAACTGGATCGACCTCGCAAGATCCCTCCGAGCCGACGGCGTCGGCATCGTATTCCCGTTCGGCCCCGCCGAAACCGAACGAGCCGATCTGTCGTTGCGTCGACGTCAATTGGAGCCGATCGGCCGAATCGTCGAATCCGTCTCGCTGGAGGTTCTGGCAACACGGATTGCCTCCGCCCGCGCGTTCTGCGGCAACGACAGCGGCCTGACGCATCTTGCCGCTGCGTTGGGGACGCCGACTATTGCCGTCTTCGGCGCGACCGACCCTCGGATCTGGGGACCGACGGGCCGCCATGTCCTGTCGATCGGCCAATCGGGCGGCTGGCCGTCGGTCAGCGAAGTCCGCGGCGCCGCGAATGCGATGCGCTCCCTCACAGTGATGGACGGCGGCAAAACGACCTAAGTTGACCTGCAGAATCTTTCATGCAGCGTTTTTCTGAATATTGTCGTGGTCAAACATGAATCCCATTTTGTTTCGATGCCCGTTGATCCGGCCGACGCCTCGACGGAATGCGGCGGCGAGGTCTTCGGGGGTTTTGAATGGGATGTTTGCCAGGACGGTCCGTTTCAGATGGCCCCACAGTCGTTCAATCAAGTTGAGGCTCGGGCAGTACGGCGGCAGCCATTCGATCGTGAGGCGATCGGCGTGGGTCTCCATGAACGCCCGGACGGCCTTCGTGTGATGGTAACGAGCGTTGTCGCAGACGAGTCGGATTCTTCGCGTGCCGTAAGCCTTGAGCAACGCCGTCAGGAACGCAATGAAATTCCAGCCGTTCTTGGTGTCGGTGATCAGTGTCGTGATCTTGCCAGTGGCGTAGTCGACGCCGCCATAGACCACTTGCTTTTGATTTTGCCCCGGCGAGGGAATCTCCGGTTGCTGGCCGACCGGCGCCCACATGCGCGTCAGCGCCGGGTGCCGATGGATCTCGACTTCGTCCTGATAGACCAACGCCTCGGAGTCGTCGTTCAAGGCGTTTTTTTTAGTTTGTTCAGCCTGCGACCGGCCTTCTTGTATGCGGTCTCGTCGCGTTTGCCCTTGAGCGTGTGCTTGGGCCGTTGAAAGGAAAAACCTTCTTGACGCAGCAAACGACGCATCTGATCGACGCCGAACCGGATGCCGGTTTCCTTCGCCAGATGTTCGGCCAGCCGCGCCGCCGACCAGACGGAAAAGCCGTAGCCGAGCTTTATCGGATCGCTGCCCACGGCCTTC
>JAJDEC010000641.1 GCA_029259995.1 Phycisphaerae bacterium | reverse complement strand
AACTCAGACTCAAGGCGTTCGCGATCGACCTGATGTCTCGGTGATTCTGGCGGAAGATGTCGTCGGCGACGAATGAAATGCGTTCGTTTGCATCACGTCGATCGTCACGGAGGGCGGGCGCTACGGTCCCATCTGCTCTGCAATCATCTCGATGAAATGTTTTGGTGTCGCGTTTGTGTGATGGGCGATCTGATGGCGGCAGCTGAAGCCGCTGACGGCGATCTGCGCGCTGTTGCATTCGCGGATCGCCGGGAACAGGCGGCTCTCGCCGATGGCTTTCGCCACGTCGTAGTGTTCGCTTTCGTGACCGAAGGAGCCGGCCATGCCGCAGCAGCCGCTGTTGATTTCCACGGCGTCGGCGCTGATTCGCTTCAAAAGTGCCATTGCGTCGGCGGTGCCTGTCATGGCTTTCTGATGACAGTGGCCGTGGTAGTGGACGGGGGCTGGCGACGGATGCGGGAAGGGATTCCCGCGGGGATTGGGTCCGAGAAAGGAATCTCGCACCAGCGACTCTCGCACCGGCGGCCTGAGGAGGAAGGATTCGATCAGTGTTGCTCTCGCTGCGACTTCTTGTGCGGCCGGCGTGCGGACGAGTTGGGGGAGTTCGTCGATCAGTGTGAGCAGGCAACTGGGTTCTGTGCCGACGATGGCGACGTCGTCCGTCAGCAGCGGCGTAAGCGCCTCGACGGCGGCTTCGAGCTGATCGCGGGCGACGTCGAGCATGCCTTTGCTGATGGCGGGGCGACCGCAGCAGACGGGCGGCGGAACGATGACTTCGTAACCAAGCGCTTCCAGGACACGGACCGTTGCGCCGCCGACGTCGGGTGTGAAGAGATCCGTCCATGTGTCGACAAAGTAGACGACGCGTTTGGTCGACGGGTTTCGCGGTCGACTTGTGTTCGCCGACGCACTGGCATCGGAGTCTGAGGCGTGACTCGTGTTCTGATCATCGTGAACCCGGGGTTGAAACCCCGGGCCACCCGGTGATGTGCGCTGCATGCCGACTTTGGGCGTCGGCATGGCACCCGGCGAGTTGCGATTTTGGGCGAACCATGCGCGGAATGACTGGGCGGCCAGTTTGGGCGGCGGGATGCGCTTGTCGATGCCGAGAAATTTGTCGGCGATCTGGCGCGCGAGGGACGATTGCGCGACAGCGTTCGCCAGCGTCGGTATCCGGCTGCCGATTCGGGCAAACTGCGCCGTGTGGGCAATCAGTCGGCTGCGCAACGATGCGCCCTTTGTCTGATTCCTGCGATGCTGCCATTCGGCTTTGAGCCTGGCCATGTCGACGCCCGTAGGGCATTCCGTTTTACACGCCTTGCAACTGATGCAGAGGTCCATCACCTCGTCGAGGGCGGGATCGTTCAGGTCCGTCAGCAGCGAGCGATTGCTCATGGCCAATCGCAGCGCATTCGCCCGGGCGCGCGTTGTGTGCATCTCGTCGCCCGTGCCTTCGAACGACGGGCACATTGTGCCGACGTGCTTTTGGCGACATTGCCCCACGCCGCTGCACATACCGGCGAGATTCAGCATGCCGCCGTGCTGCGAAAAGTCGAGGGTTGATTCGACGTTCGCGCTCTGATTCGGCGAAAACGAGCCGCCGTAACGCAGGTGCTCCGTCATTTTCGGCGGATCGACGATCTTTCCGGGGTTGAGAATGTTCTGTGGGTCGAACGTTCGCTTGATTCTGCGGAACGCATCAACAATCCGCGGTCCGTACAGCCTCTCGATCCATTCGGAGCGGAGCAGGCCGTCGCCGTGTTCGCCCGTCATCGTGCCGCCGAATTCGAATGCCAGTGCGCTGACGCGCTCGGCGATGCGGCGCATGCGTTGCACGTCGTCTCGGTTCTTGAGGTTAAGCACAGGGCGGACATGCAGGCAACCCACGCTGGCGTGGGCGTAGTAGCCGACTTCATCGACTTTTTCGCTCTTCAGGATGTCGGCAAACCGCGCAATGTAGTCGCGGAGCCGCGCGGGATCGACGGCCGTGTCTTCGACGAACGCATAGGACTGACGATCACCTGGCTTGGACATGAGCAGACCGAGTCCTGCCTTGCGCATGTTCCAGACGGCATTCTGTTCGGCAGCGTCCGTGACGATCGCATGTGCGTCGCCGAGTTCGCGCGTGCGCATGTCCTGCTGCATCTCGCGGAGTCTGTCGGCGAGTCGATCCGCGTCGTCGTCGTAGAGTTCGATGATCAGGACGCCGGCGGGATTTCCGATGATGGCCTTGCTGCCGGCTGCGAGTTTAGGGCTTTGTCGGGCGGCGCTGAGGATGAGGGCGTCGATGAGTTCGATGGCGGCGGGCTTGTGTTCGAGGGCGGCAGGAACGGCGCCGAGGGCGTCGAGCAGCTGGTCGAACTGGACGACGAGCAGGCCTTTCGCTTTGGGCAGGCGGACAAGGTTTAGAACGGCGAGCGTGACGATACCGAGCGTGCCTTCGCTGCCGCAGATCATGGCGTGGGTGTTGAGGGGGGTGGGTGCGTGCGGCATGCCGACCTTAGGGGTCGTCATGGTATCCGGTTCCCGATCATCGTGACCCCAGGGTTGAAACCCCGGGCCACCCGGCGTCGGCATGGTACCCGCTGACGCTTGTCTCAGGCGGTCGATGCCGTAGCCGGCATTGCTGCGAAGGACTTTGGGGAATCGTGCAGCGATTTCGTCGGCGTGTTGCTCGATGGTTTCGCGAAGGGCGTCGTCGCAACGGCGGGCGAGTGGGTTGGTCGACGCCGAGTTGTGAGCGTCACAACTCCAGTGGGCGAGCGATCCGTCGGAGAGGACAACGTCGAGTCCGCGCACGTGGTCGACCGTTCGGCCATAGAGGACGGAGTGCGCGCCGCATGAATTGTTGGCGATCATGCCGCCGATCGTGGCGCGACTGCTCGTGGCGACGTCGGGAGCGAACTGGAGATTGTGCGCCACGAGGGCGGCATTGAGATGATCGAGAACGACGCCGGGTTCGACGACTGCCGTGCATTTTTCGGGATCGATGGCGATGATGCGATTGAGATGGCGCGAGCAGTCGAGCTGAACGCCGTGATTGACGGCGGCGCCTGTCAGGCCTGTACCGGCGCCGCGCGGTGTGATGGCGATGTTGAATTCGACGCAGGCGCGAACGGCTTCCTGTATGTCGTCGGCAGATTTCGGAAAAAGGACGACATCCGGGGCGACTTCGTAAATGCTGGCGTCAGTTGAGTAGATGGCGCGAATCAGGCGATCGGAGCGGATGGTCCCCTTGAATACCGGGGCGAGGCGACGCGTGAAGCGTTCAACGGTTTCGGGTGTGAGTGGGTTGGCGATGGGCATTGCGCTCGGGCGTATGAGAGACCTTTGTTCGGAGTTTGATGGTTATCTAAATGGACGATGGATGCGGGGGCAAGCCAAGTCAGTGCGAGGAACGAATCATTCTGTGGAACCGGCGTGTCGCGGGTGCTCTACAGGCCGGGGCCCCATCCTCTCCGAGGATGGGGGTGCGATGATGCGCCGGTGAAAGAGATATGCGATGGATTCGAACGGTTTGCTCGTCCTTGAATCGTCGCGCCCCCAACCACTGAAGTGGCGGGCCACCCGGTGAATCACGTGTCGCTTTCTGCCGCGAGGGCGTAGCGGCTCGGAATGGATTCGACGTCAACGATAGAAGGCAGGCGCTGCGTTGGATCAGGAAAACGCTATTGGCGATGCGCGACGGCGATGAGTTCGTCGCATTGAGGGCCGCGTGCGCGGAGGCGTGCGACGAGACCGCAGAGATTGCGCGAGGCGGCGATCGATCTCCACCAGATGTTCCCTGTTGCGTCCGCGTAGAGTCGCGCGCCTTGCCGCCAATGCGACGTGCGGCGTTTCCAAAGTACCTCGACGCGATCGAACCCGGCCTTCCGCAACATGTCGGCCAGTGTCTTTGGTGTGAAGTGATTCTGATGTCTCGGCAGGTCCCAGCCGGGCCAATGCGGTCCGAACTTCCCCGCCGCGGCGCCGCCGGCGTTGGGGACTGTCGCGATCAGTCGGCCGCCGGGTCCGCACACGTCGTACAGTTTCGTCAATGCGGCGAGCGGCGTGGGGATGTGATCCAGCACGCCCATCAGCGTGATGACGTCGAACTGGCGACTCTGAATCGGGGCAGACGCAACGTCGCCGGTCCAGACGTTTTCGAGCCCGAGCGATCGGGCGACTTCGGCGGCGGATTCCGAAGGTTCGATACCAAACACGTTCCATCCGCGATCGCGTTGGCGCAGCATGAACGCGCCGCTGCCGCAACCGACGTCGAGGAGATTTCTGTCGCCGGCAGGTTCCAGCGTGTCCCATGGATCGCGGCCTTTTTTCGTTGTCGAATGGCGCCTGGCGCGATCGGCATCGTGGGCGGAGTAGTCTTCGGGAAAGTAGGCTCCGATGGATTCCGGCGCGACTTGCGGGCGCGTGTAGAGCATTTCGCATGTTGTGCATCGGGCGATCTTGAAGAGACCGGGAAAGCCGAAGGTTGTGTCGCCGGCTTCGAGATGAATCGCGTGTTCGTCGGCGCCGCAAAGGGGACATGCACGCTCGATGAATATCGTCGTTGCGTCGCGGGCTGAGTCGGATTCAGCGGATCGGATCGCTTCATTCGGGTCGGAATCGGCGGCCGTTCGGGTCATGGGGTCATTCTGACGCTGGCTGTTAAGATGTCCAATACTGATGAGCGGACAGAACGACGGAATCGGGGAGTGGATCGACAAGCGTGGCCGGAAGCTGCGCGCCGAGATCGGCCGACGGTTTCGCTCTGTGCAACTGCCGGCAACGCCGACGATCTGTCTCTTCTGCGATTTCGAGGGTCACTATGCGGGAGCCTCGGGCGAAAAATACGCGGACATCGGAACGGATCGGCTCCTTGATCTGCTGGAGCGATGCGGACTGAAGATCACGTTCAATGTTGTGGCGGACCTGTGCAAGACGCATCCGGAGCGCGTGAAGCGGATACGGGCGGCTGGTCATGAGATCGCCTGTCATGGCTGGAAGCATGAATCGCCGCGGGATCTGTCGGATGACGAGACGATTGAGATGCTCCAGAAGGCGGTGGCGGCCTTCGAGTCGTTGAAGATCGTACCCAGCGGATTTCGATCGCCGAGATCGGCGTGGAGTTCGTCGCTTGTGCGTTACCTGCCGCATTATCAGTTCGAATGGAACGCGGAGCGGGACGGCGCCTGGCGGCCGTATCGTATTCACGATCTGATGTTTCGCGTGTCCGTCAAGACGGACGACTGGGATCTTGTGGATGGGACTTCGGACGCGGCGGGGCTGTTTGAAAAATGGCGCGGCGTGGTGGCGGAGACGAAGGGTAACAGCGGATGTATCGCGATCGGCGTCCACGAGTGGATCGTTGGTATGGAGTCGGCGTATGCAGAAGGACTTGAGTCGTTTGTCCGCGAATTGCAGTCGGATGAATCGATGCAGATTTCTGGAATCGGGGACGCGCTGCCCGAAACGGGCTGAATTCCCTGTGTGCGTTTGGTCGCGTTGCCGCTGATGGGACGCGGGAATAGATTGAAGGAACGGTCGATTCCCGATCATCAGAGTTGTGGGACACGGAGTCGCGTTGCGTGACGGTCGCATCATTGAAGACGATTCCTGATAATGCGCGCCGTATGGCGACGATGTCGGATCGACAGTATCTGAATGCGGCCGATCGGCTGATGCTCGTCGCGCATCAGGGTCTGCTCGCAGTCGGCCACAGCGGATTCACGTGTCAGACGCACGTCTGGTTCGATGGTCGCGTGGATGTGGCCAGGCTTCGCGCGGCGCTTGCGCGGTTGAATGAGATTCATCCCGTTATTACGTCCCGCCTGGTTGCCCCCGGTGGCTATCACGTGCCCTATTGGTCGTTTCGACGCGATGCGGCAGTTGAATTAAATGAAGTGAATCTGGACGGATGCGAAGATCGCGACGTCTGGCAATTCGGCGAGTCGCTTTGCGAGCGTCCATTCAGTCATGCGGAGACGGCTCCGATCGTGTGGCATTTGTTGCACCTGCCGAACGGCCATGACGTTCTCGTGATTCAGTTCAGTCATGCACTTATGGACGGCAAGGCGCCGGAGCACATGTTGAAGGCGCTGGATGGATTGTGGGACGACGTGGGGGGCGCGTCGACCGCTCCATCGCCTGCCCGGAAGGAAGATCCGCCGAGCCCGGATGAAATTGTCGCGCACCTGCGGCGTGAGCCGCGGCGCAAGCGAATTCGCACGGCGATTCGCCGCCTGGGGCACGAGTTTCGATAGTCGCGGCCCGCATCGATGATCATTACGCGCTCGGATCGCGTCTGGAGGGCGACGCCGTTTCGGATTCTCGTACACGAAATGGACGAGGCGACGACGCAGCGTGCGATCGATCGCGTGAAACGGATATGCGGGTTTGCGAACCTCGCGCCGGCGCTGTTGGCGGGCGTGTTTCGATCGATCCGAGCGCTGGGGCCCGATCGCGACAATCGCGGACGACAATGCAAGACGGATGTGCCTCTGAATTTGCGACCGCCGGGGAAGTCGGAGCCGATCTTTCGCAACTTCATGACGTTCATCAAGATGGGTGCCAAGCCCGAGGAGATGGCTGACAGCGAAGGGCTAGTACGCACGCTGAATGCAAGAATGCGTGACGAGTTGCGCAAGGGCATCGATCTGGGCTCTTTGCAGATGATGTCGTTCATGGCGCCGCATGCGAACCTGATGCGCAGGCATTTATTGAGGACGCTTCGCAAGGGGCCGGTCTCCCTGGGGTTCGGATTCCTGGGGACGGTCATTCCGGGGTTGACGAAGCTCGGCGCCACGCCGATTCGACGCTTCTATACGATGAATGCGGCATTAAGCCCGCCGGGGATTACGTTGCAAGGGCATCAGTATGCGGGGCGGATGAGTCTGGTGCTGACGCATATCAGTTCAACAGTCGATGACGACCTGGCTGCCGCGTTTCTCGGCCGCATTGCGGATGAGCTGACGGGTGCGTTTGACGGCAAGCCAGCGTAGCAGTCGGTCGATATGCTGACGACAAAGAAAAGCGAGTGATTGATTTATGGACCATTCCCTGAGCGATTCCCAACTGAGTGCCTTTGATGCGGCGTATGCGTTTGCGAGCGAGGCTCTCACGTCGGGCGATGTCGATCCGACGTTCGATCGTGACGGCTGGAAGAAGTGCGCGGGCTTTGGCGCGATGGGCGTGACGATACCCGCGGAGTTCGGCGGTCGCGGGGACACACTTAGTGAATTCGTCGCGATGTTTGAGGGATTGGCGTACGGGGCGCCGCGGCGACTGGGACTGTATATCGCGATCAATGCGCACGTATTCGGCAGTGTGGAGACACTGTTCAAGGCGGGGACGGATGATCAGAAGAGGCGATATCTGAAGAAGCTGGCGACGGGCGAGTGGGTTGCGGCGCACAGCGTGACGGAACCCGACGGCGGCTCAGACATCGGCAACATGAAGACGATCGCGCGGAAGGACGGCGATCGCTGGATCATCAACGGCAAGAAAAAGTATACGACGTGCGGCGCGGGGGCGGACCTGCACGTCGTGTACGCGAAGATGGACGATCCCGATCGCTATCGTCTGAGTTGTCTGCTCGTCGAACCCGGTACGCCGGGGATGCATGTTCGACCGCTGCCGGCGACGGGGCTGGATGGCTCGGGGCTCAGCGAAGTGACGTACGAGAACGTGGCTGTGCCGGAGGGGAACATTCTGGGGCGACCGGGATCGGGCGCGATGCTGTTCCAGGGTTCGATCGAGCGTGAGCGGGCGTGCATATTCGGATTCGTTCTGGGGGCGATGCGCAAGCAGGTGGACATCGCCGTGCAGTATGCGAACGAGCGCAACGTCGGTGGTCGTCCGATCGGTGGCTACCAGGCCGTATCGCATCGCATCGCGGATATGAAGATGCGACTGGATGCCTCGCGGCTGTTGCTGTATCAGGTGACAGCGCTCAAGGCGGCGAACAAGCGGGCGCCGACAGAAGCGGCCGTGGCGAAGCTGTACATCAGCGAGAGTTTTCTGGCGAACAGCATGGACCTGTGTCGCATTCATGGTGGGAACGGGTTTCTGCTTGAGAGCGGGATTGAGGGATATCTGCGCGATGCCTTGGGGACGATTATTTTCAGCGGTACGAGCGACATTCAGCGGAACATCATCGCGGGGCAATTAGGCGTGCGTGGGTAGCGTTTGCATTCTGTGGCGGGCGACGAAATCATCGATGCGCGAACTGCGGGGTGCCATGCTCCCCCTCCAAGGCAACGCTATGAACCAGGCAACCTGCTCGTTGAATTCAACCTGACAAATGCGACGCCAAGTCGAAAATCCGGATCCGTCCCGCCCTACGGGCGAATTACCCATCCGTCAGTTCACGGCGTTGCTCTTCAAGGCGAGCATGTTCGCGATGCATTACGACGAAAAGGATCGCGGGAATCTCTTGCCTTGTCTCGCCCCTTGCATGCTTGCCTTGAAGGGCAAGCATGGCACCCGACACCCGGCGCTGTCTCAGTCGATCAGCGATTCGACGCGCCGGATGATGTCCATTGTGCCTGGGAGTAGATGATCGATCGTTTCGATCTCCGGCGGCGCGAGCCAGTGGCATTGGGCGACTTCGGCAGGATTCGGCGTGGGTTCGTGACCGTTCATCGTGGCGGCGACGCAGTAGAGCACGAGGTTCCGCTCCGGTCTTCGCATCGTCATGAGCAGTTCGCCCGGCGTCACATCGATGTTCAATTCTTCCTGCATCTCGCGTACGAGTGCGACTTCCAGTGACTCGCCTGCTTCGATTTCCCCGCCGGGGAAGCACCACGCATGCGGCACGCGGACGGTCGCCGAGCGCTGGATGATCAGGTACTTCCCGTCGCGCCGGATCACGCCGATGACGCCGTTCATGACGCCGTTGTTGTCTTCGGGCATCGTCATGATCGTCTGCGTTCCTCGATCACTCGGGCGAGCGGGTTTTTCAGAAATACACGATGGCATTCGGGGCACAGGTCGTATCGAAACGAGCGGTAGACCTGGTCCTCGATCTCGTCCGGCGATGTGCAGGCGAGATCGCGAATGATCGTCTCCATCTCCGATCGATGATCGCGTTGCAGGTCTTTCTCGGTGAATTCGAGTGTGCCGGCCGCCGCGAATGCCTCGATTCGCACGATGAAATGGTTGGACCCATCGCGCTGGAGATCGTGCTGGCAGCCGTCGCATCGGTATCGAATCACGCAATCGTCTTTCGCTGGGCGGACAATCCCAAGTTGAAACGCAGAACCATTCGTTGAGTGTTGCACAGACGTTTCGCCAGTGGCGAACCGGCTATTAGCCGGTTCCACACGATGATTCATTCCCAGTACCCACTTGGCAGAAACATGCCAATATTATCCGGCAATCAGCGCCGACGTCACGCGGGTCAGTTCGGCGCCAATCTTCTCGACGCCGTTGCGCGTCGCATCGTCGGCAATCCGGCCTTCGGCGTCGAAGACTTCGTGGGCCTTGGAAACGGCCCGCTGATCGGGAATGACGATGACGCGGATGTTCCCGAGAATCGCTCGAACGTGGACGAGACCGCGGAGGCCGCCGAGCGCACCGGGAGATGCGGCCAGCAGAGCGGCTGTCTTGCCGGCGAAGCACTGGAGTGGGGGTTCGTCCTTCGACGCCGGTCGCGACGCCCAGTCGATCGCGTTCTTGAGGACGGCCGAGATGGAGCTGTTGTATTCCGGCGACGCGATCAGCAGGGCATCGTGATCGTTCATCATCGCTTTCAGGCGCTTGGCGCCGTCGGGCAGGCCGGACTTTGCTTCCAGATCGCCGTCATAGAGCGGCAGGTTCAGATCGCGAAGATCGAGGAACGTCGTGTCGGCGCCTGCCTTGCGGGCGCCTTCGGCCGCGACTTTCACGAGCATCTTGTTGTACGAACCTTCGCGCGTGCTTCCGGCGAAGGCGAGAATCTTCGGGGGGCGGTCCGCCATTGTTCCATCAGTCCTTTCGTATCTGGGCCAGCCAGGCCTGCGCGCCGTCGTCGAACAGCGTCGCTTCAAAGCGTGCGGGGACAATCGAGTGAATCGTCCATCCTGCCGCGAACGAATGCCGAATCTCGTCCTGCGTCACGCGTCGGGGCCCGCCCTCGCGCAACTCCAGTTCCGAGAAACACATCAAGACGAGCCGGCCGCCGGGATTCAAGGCGTTGCCCAGGCTCGCCACATAGGCCGGTCGATCGGCGTCGGAAAACGTGTGAAAGACGCCGCTGTCGAGAATTGTGTCGAATCGCTCGTCGAGCGATGCAAGGTGCAGCACATCGTGGACGCGGAATGCAGCCGACTGGTTGCGATCGGCGTTCTTGCCGATGGCCCGCTCGATCGCCGAGGGAACGATGTCAACGCCCAGGATTTTGTGACCGCGACTCGCCAGGAAGATCGCGTTTTCACCCGTGCCGCAGCCTGAATCAAGGATATCCCCGTGGAACCCGCCGTTGTCCGCAAGCCGGACGATTTCCCGTTGGGGGCGGCCGATCTCCCAGGGCGGCGCCGATTGATAGGCGGCACGAAATGTCTCGGGCGTCACGCCGTTTCGGCGCAGGTCGTCTGGGTTCGTCGGCGGCAGGCTGGCCTGGGGCATGGGGGCGTTTCCTCGTTCACACGGGCCCTCGGCCAACGGCGTCCGAGGATCAGGGGCATGATAGTGTAGTGCCTCGTCCAACCGTGTGAACTCGAATTCGAAATCGGGGAGTGTGGGCGTCTCGCCCGCACTAGCAAGAACGCGAAATACGGGCGGGCGAGACGCCCGCACATGCACAAGCGCCAAATACGGGCGGGCGAGACGCCCGCACTCCCCGCCTGGAGGCACGCGAATATCTGAGGCACAACAGAGGTGTTCCACGCCGGCGTTGACCCATGGTTTGGGGCTCCGCCCGAGAATTCGGCCCTGGGGATGAAAAATCCGGTTCGGCAATAACGTCGCAACCCAAAGCGTTGGACGCTATAAATACGATACTAGAATAGTGCCTTCTCCGGCGGCAGTGTCGTGGCGTGAAATCCCGGCCGGCTCGGACCTGAAGGTTGCTCATCGAGGGTCATTACGGATCCAGCATCCGTCGGCAGCCCGCCGGCAATCCCCGACGACTTACGAATGGACTGCTTAAGTCAGGCGCCGTCTGCGCGCGGATAGCGCGTCGGAATAAGGCGATTCTGTCGAGTCTGGATTCGTTGATCGGAATCGATCACTCAAATGGAGTTTCCAGAATTGAACAATGTGTGCACCTGCTGCCCGATCTGGCGACGATCGCCGCGCCTGATTCGCCATGCATTCCATCGCGGTCTCCTGGTCGCTCTCGTCGCGATCAGCGCGATGGTTCCCGCCGTCAGTCTTGCAGAACTCCCGAAGAGCGATATCGCCGAAACGGGTCAGATTCTCTCTGACACATCGGGACGAATCGCGGAAGTCCTGCTGCATTTCGATGACGAGATCACGAACGAGCTGCGGCCCGTGTATCGCGACCTGTTCGCGGCGCTGGGCGACGACGTCAAGATCCGGGTGCTCTGCGAGTCCGGCACGTCCGCCCGGGAATTTGCGAACCAGTGGCGCGACGACGCGACGCGCGGCGGTCGCGACATGGACGTGGTCAACGTCGGCATGTCGCTATCGATCTGGGCGCGCGATCGGTGCATTGCGCGAACTCGACCGGGCACGGTGAATCGATCGGCGTCGTTCGTTCCTTCCGCGAATCCGTTCTATGAATTCGAGAAGCAGAATGACCTGCGGACGCAACGAATGCTATATCGCGGATTGCTGGGGCCCAACGTGTTGCGGAGCTGGTTGCAGCTTGAAGGCGGCAACGTGATCGCCAACGGCCGCCACGTGTTCATCGGTGCGAACGTGGCGGAGGAGAACGATTGCGATCTTCCCGACACACAGCTGGATCGGGAAATCGGTCGGATCTGCGGCCGCCCATGGACGCTCGTCGGCGCGAAGCTCGATCAGTTGCCCTGGGATCACGTCGACATGTACATCACGCCGATCGGCGAGGACACGATGCTCGTGGCGAGCGCGGCGACCGGCCGCGAAATCATGGCGGACGGATGCGCCGCGGGTGAGGACGTCGAGATTTCCAATGCCGTGCAAGTGTCGCTGGATCGTATTGCGGAGGAGCTGCGCGGTCTGGGCTATCGCGTGCTTCGGCTGCCGGCAGTCTTCGGTGCGTCGGGCGACTGGGTGATGACGTACAACAACATCATCATGGATGTACAGAACGGTCGGCGCATCGTCATGATGCCCACGTACAATCAGCCGGAAATGGATCGCGCCGCGGCCGAGGCCTATACGAAACTGGGCTTCGAAGTTCGGCCGATTGATGTCAGCAACGTCTTCGAGTTCGGCGGCGCCGTTCGCTGCATCGTCAACGTTGTGGATCGGAAGCAGGATACGATCCGCCAGTCGGACCCGAGGAAGCTGATCGAACGTCGCCGAGGCGTCGTGCGTGTGCTGGACGTGTCGTCCTTCGTACCAAGGCGCGTGACACGCGCCTACGAGGTTAACGCGTCGGAGCCGATTTCGGAACAGGGAAGCGATTCCAGTATGTCGACGCGGTACTGATGCTTTGTTCAGAGTTGATTCGCGATCTCCGCGTGGCCCGCGTCGTTCGCCATGTCCCTGGCCGTCTTGCCGTCGTTGCTTTTGATGGACGTGTCGGCCCCATTCTTGAGCAGCAACTCCAGCAGCGGGCGGCTTCCGTGCTTCGCTGCGCTGTGCAGCGCCGTCCAGCCGCCTTGCTGCTGAACGTCGGGATCGGCGCCGGCTTCGAGCAATCGTCGCATGATCGCCTCGTCATTCCGGGCGGCGGCGGCGTGGATGGGGTAGAGGTTCATTCCATTTGTCGAAACGACATTCACCTTCGCGCCGCGTTCGATGAGCCGGGCGACGACGGGCTCGCGTCCGAAGAATGCGGCCAGGGAAATCAGCGGGAAGCCGTCGGGTGCGATCGCGTCGACGAGGGCGCCGTCTGATTGCACCAGTTCGTTGATTCTGTCGAGACGGCCCATGGCCGCGGCCTCGAAGAGGCTGAGCGCCGGCTTGCATGTCGCCATCGACTCGGCGATGTCGTTCCTTCCGTGATAGAGGGCCATGAGGATCGGCGTCGCGGTCTGCGTGTTGCAGGCGTCGAGCAGGTTGGGACTGGCTTCGACGATTCGCTGCACGGCGTCGGCGTCGCCGTTCGTGATGGCGTCGAAAAGTGTGTTCGCATCGGACATGACAATCGCCTCCTCGTCGGTTAATATTTAGCTGCGCTAACTAAATAATAGAGGATGGACGAACGGCATGTCAATATCATCCACGGAAGACGTTGCGGATCGGCTGCACTCGGCCGCGATCCATCTGCTGCGATCCCTGCGCCGCGAGGACGACGCATCCGGGCTCAGTGCGCCTCGGCTGAGCGCGTTGTCCGTCATCGTCTATGCCGGCCCGATCAAGCTGGGTGATCTGGCGAAGGCGGAGCAGGTGCGAGCACCGACGATGACGCGGCTGGTGCAGGGGCTGGAAAAGGACGGTCTCGTCCGACGGAAGGCGGACGCCGGGGATCGGCGCGTGACGCGAATTGCGGCGACGGCCAGGGGGCGGCGTCTGCTGATGCAGGGGCGCAGGCGCCGCGTCAGCGCGCTGACGCAACGAATCAACGCATTGTCGAAAGCGGATCAGCGATCGTTGCGTGCGAGTTTGGATGTGCTGGAGAGGGTGACGCGGTAGGTTTGGGTTTGCCAGCAGGTGCCTGTTATGGAGATTCGTAGGGTGGGCCGTGCCCACCATTCAAATTGCGGAACCGGCTCAATTGACGGTGGGCACGGCCCACCCTACGGGCTGAGAATATTACGACGGTCATCAACCCTCTGCAGTCGGGCACGACTGGCCGACTCGGTGACAACATTGCCTCGGCTACATACGACCATTCTTGGATCACCGCTCTCGCCTTCGGCGACTTCAACACGTCGTTTACTCACAA
>JAJDEC010000065.1 GCA_029259995.1 Phycisphaerae bacterium | reverse complement strand
CCAGCGACGGCCATTTCACGCCAGCTCTTCGTTTGCGAAACTCAGCGAATCTTCAGGATTCGCTTTCGATTCGCTTCCTCGATCTGACGCCAAATGTCTCGCCGCTGGCCACGAAGCACTTTCGCCACGGGCTGCTAAGTTCGACTTTCGCACTTTTGAAGCCGTTGGGAAAGGCGTGTTGATAAACAAAAACGAGCCTTCGTGCCGATGCGTTGGGTGTATGGAATCCATCGGATCGAGCATGGAGGCTCGCGATGACACTTGTATCGTCGTTCACCGGACTTTTGCAAGAGATTTCTTTCGTGATGACGCAGCCGACCTTCGACAGTTTCACCACGCTCCTGACCGGCTGGGTCTTCGCCGGTCGGCGGACTGTGACCGGTATGATCGTTGCGGCCGGCGCGGTCAAGGACGAAGCGTTTTGTCGCGGCGTCAAGCACCACTCGGCGTATCATCGGGTTTTCGCGGCGGCCCGATGGTCGCTAGACGAACTGGGTTTGGCGCTCTTCGAACAATTGATTTTGCCGCTGACTGGCAATGCCGTGATTCGGCTTGCGCTCGACGACACGCTTGCACGCAAGCGCGGCCTGAAGATCTTCGGCGTCGGCATGCATCACGATCCACTGCTCAGCACGCGCAAGACCGCCATCATGAACTGGGGGCACAGCTGGGTGGTCCTCGGCGTGATCGTGCAGTTGCCGTTTTGTCCGAATCGCTCCTTCTGTCTGCCGATTCTCTTCCGGCTTTACGTCAACAAGAAGACCGCCGGCAAGAAGCGACTGCGATATCGCACCCGGCCAGAACTGGCCGTCGAGATGTTGAGGATCCTCTGCAACGCCCATGAACACAGGCGATTTCACGCGGTCGCCGACAGCGCCTACGGCGGCGCGAGCGTGCTGAGCAATCTGCCGGAGAACTGCGACCTGACCAGCCGACTCGATCTCGACGCACGATTGTACGACGCGCCGCCCGAGCGAAAGCCCGGAACCAACGGGCGACCGCGCAAACGCGGCGATCGTCTTCCCACACCGCGCGCCATGCTTCACCAGCGTGCCAAACGCCTGACGCTCGATATCTATGGGCGTCGAGACAAAAGTCGCGTTGCCGAAGCCGTCGGCCGCGCTCATAAGGTGCCGAACCGTCTTCTGAAGGTGGTCGCGGTCGAGCCGTTGACCGGCGGCCGCAACGTGCAGGCGTTCTATTCGACATGTCCGACGGACTCGGCCGAGACCCTGTTGTGCCGATACGCGACGCGCTGGTCGATCGAAGAGGCGAACCAGGCGGCCAAGACGCATCTGGGGTTCGAACAACCGCAGGGCTGGTCGCGCAAGGCCGTCGAGCGGACAGCGCCGACGGCGATGCTGTTGTATTCCCTGATCGTGGTGTGGTTTTCCATTCGTGGCCATTCAGACTACCGCGAGCCGTGCCGCCCGTGGTACCGGGGCAAGTCACAACCCTCGTTCGCCGACATGCTGGCCACGCTGCGAACCGTCAGTATAAAACAGGAAGTTTCGTCACTCCGCCTTACGGGGCGGGGTTCCAGAAAGGTCATCCATACCGTCTTGAACGCCCTGCAACGGGCGGCTTAAGTGCGAAAGTCGAAGTTAGGGCATCGTACGACAAACTTCGGTCTGTCCGCGAATTGAACGCCAATCTCGAAAGGCTTCGGGTCGAGGAATCCCTCTGGGTCGCGCGGTTTCGCAACGACCTTTGAATTTGCTGGATGCCAACCGTCTTCGAAATTCGGGATGGTGGCAGGACAGACATCCAGATTGGCCCCGTTGCCCGAAGGACCGCCAGAATAGCACGTGTTCTTGCTTCGACCTGAGTGTGCCGGACGAGAATCGCGTGCGTGCACGCAGGCGAATGCAGTTCGAAAAATCCGGGCAGGGGAGTGCCGACAATTCGAACCCTCGCTTGTGAACCCGCGCGCAGAATGCGACGCAATCTGCGGCGGCGCTACAGCCTTGGGTCGACGGGTTCGCTTTCCATCGCGAGTACGCCGAATACGCATTCGTGGACGCGACGCAGGGGTTCGCGGCGCGTGAAGCGTTCCAAGGCTTCGATGCCCAGCGAGAATTCAGCAATCGCGAGGCCCCGCTTTCGGCCGAGCCCGCGTTGACGAAGCCGGTCGAGCTGATCGGGTGATGTGTAATGCGGACCGTAGATGATCCGCAGGTATTCCCTTCCACGACATTTGACGGCGGGTTGGGCGAGACCGCGGGCGCCGCGCTCGATGAACTGGCGCGGTTTGACGACCATGCCTTCGCCGCCGCGCTGCGTCAGCTCGAGCCACCAATCGACACCGGCCTGTTCGGCGATCGGATCTGTGAGATCGATATCCATGTAAGGCGTCTTCAGCAGGACGGCATCGCTCTTGTCGCAGACGGCGGCGAGCGTGTTCATGTGCCACACGTGATCGCGGTCGACATGGACTCGTCCCTCGGTCGCCATGATGTGGAACGGGGCGAGTTTGAGGTCCGCGACGGAGGCGACGGGCCAACAGTAGTGTCGGTACGCCTCTACGAAAGCAATGCCCTGTTCGACCTGCGTTTGATAGCGGCCGATCAGCGACTGAACATCCACGCCGCCTGACTGTGCGAGTTCCAGCGCGGCGACCGCATCAGGGAGGCACGCCGTGCTCGCGGCGCCGACGGCGGCGTACTGCTGTTTGATCAGGGCCTGCGCCTTGGCGGACCAGGGCATGAGTTCGGCGTCGAGGCAGACCCAGTCGGTGGCGAATTCGGTCCAGAAATCGGATCCCGTCAGTGCGTCACGCATGATGTCGAGCAGGCCGGATTCGACTTCAGGTTCGTCGAAGAAACGGCGGCCCGTCCGTGTGAGGACAATGCCGGATTCTCCGCATGTGACGCCGAACCGGCGTTGCGCGGCGGCGGCATCCTTGCAGACGATCACGACGGCGCGCGAGCCCATGTGCTTTTCCTGGCAGATGACGCGACCGACGCCGATGTTGCGATAGTAGGCGAACGCCTGCGTCGGATGTTCGAGGTAGTCGGGCAGTGTTGAAGTTTCGCACGGCGACATCGTCGGCGGGAGATAGATCAGCCACTTGGGATCGGCGGCGAAGCGGCTCATGACTTCTAGGGCCGCGGCGGCATTTTCGGCGCGGATTGTGACGTTCGATGTCAGCCGCGTTGTGATGATGCGTTTGCCCGTGACGTCGGCGATGTCGAGGACGTCGTCCAGCATCTGTTGCGCCGAGAGTGTCGGGGCGCGTTTTTCATCTGCAAGGAAGGGCCTGGACGGCTGGCAGTAGGTTTGCTTCGCCGGCACGGAGACGAATTCCTGTTCGGGATAGCGAAGCGCCGTCAGCTTGCCGCCGAAGACGCAGCCGGTATCGATATTGATCGTACGATTGATCCACTCGGGTTCGGGAACGGGTGTGTGACCGTAGACGACGGTGGCGCTGCCGCGATACTCGGCGGCCCAGTTGTGGCGAACGGGCAGGCCGAACTCGTCGGTCTCTCCGGTTGTTTCGCCGTAGAGGGCGAACTCGCGGACCTTGCCGGAGCCGCGGCCCTGCATCGATTCTTTCATTCCGGCGTGGGCGACGACGAGTTTTCCGTCGTCGAGGATGTAATGGCTGACGAGAGAGTCGATGAATTC
>JAJDEC010000640.1 GCA_029259995.1 Phycisphaerae bacterium | reverse complement strand
AATCGCACAATGAGCGCATCGCCATCGAGATCGAAACCGGGAAGTCGGATATCAAGGCGAACCTGACCAAGCTGCAGGATGCGGGATACGATCGGATCGTCTTTGTTGCGACGTCCCCTGTTGCCGTATCCAAGTGCCAGCGAGTTGTTGCTTCATGCGAGAACACAACGGCGCCCCCCGTCGATTTGCTGACCTGGCTTGACGTTTCGTGAGGGGTCGCAACGGGGAGAGCGGTTCCGCCGCTCGATTCGAATCTCTGCACTGAGAGACGACGACATCTCCGAAAGGGCCGATACGACCCACTATAGAACAATGGCGAACGGCACGTTGATGAGCCATGAGTAACGTGGCTGGCATGGGTCCTCTTCGTTCGCGCTAATGTCGATATGATCGACGATCTGGCCAGAAATCGCGGCGTGCTGAATAGCCGAATCGGGGACGAGCAGCCCGCGCGATATTGTCCCTCAGGCGTTCGGGCCATCGCGGACCACTCAGGTCCCGTGGATAGACGAACATCGCTTCGATGCCATTGCTTGCATACGCTCGCTGCTTGTGTCGCACGCCTGCGGCGTATTCCGGAAGGTCCATCATCCCTGCATACTCGATGATCAGCCGGTTGTGATTCGGCAATGTGAAATCGGGATGCCAGATGCGGTGCTTTCCACGATCGTAGATCAGTGTCGGTTGCTCATGATAAAACGATATTCCATACCGATTCAGGATTCGCCCAACCTGAGCCTCTCCCCGAGACCGGTACGGCGGTTCCCGCAGCGCATACCAGCGTTCGCGTTTGTCGTCCGGCATGGACGTCAAGCATCCTTCACCTCCGGCGCCAGTTTGGCGACATTCTCGATGGCCTTCGCCAGTCGGGATTCAGTACTGCTGATATGTCGTATCAGTTTCATATTGTGCTTCTGAAGCGTTCCAGCCATGTCCAAGAGACTCGACACCCTGCGGTAATCATGCGCTTCCAGTGCCTTCCTTGCTTCGCCCGTAACATCACGGATCCTGCGCTCGGTTTCGGCAACGGCCCCGTCCAATCGCTCCAACCGATCGTCGATCGCCAGCTGCTGGTACCGGGCCCGCAACTCTCCCGAGATAGGTTCTCGCTCATCGGGAGGCAGCTTCGCGATTCTGTGCCGCGTTTCTTTCAGCTTTGCCAGGTGTCCTGCCTTCATCATCTGGGCTCGCGACCGGAGATTTGCCAATCGTTCCGTCAATTCTCCCGCCACAGGGAGTATTCGCTCCAGATAGGCGCTGACCTCTGCTGCGACGTCGGGGCGCCGTTCGATAAACTGCACTCGAGCCCGCGCGCGATTGAGTTGCCCACCGACACGGTCGGCGTCTCGGTAGTCGCGGAGTAGATCACTCATGTCGTGTCGAACGCGAGGAATGTCAGCCGGAACTGGCGACTGGCCACCATGGCGGTGCTCGTGCCGCGCCAACATGACAAGGATCCCGGCAATCAAGATGAGAACCGCGATCGACTGGACAACACGTATGTCGAAAGGCCAATCAAGTCCCAATGCAAGTCCGATGAGAAGACTGACGCCGAGGGCGATTGCCGCTCCCGACCAACTGCCACCGATTTGGCGCATCGCCTGAAAGAGGATGCTTCCGATCGCAACTAAGGCAAACCCCATGGCAATAGGCCCTACATGTTGTATGGACCACCCCGTGCGAGCCTCCCACCAAACGAGGCCGACCGCCAGCGCCAGCCCCATCGCCGCCGACATCGCGATCGCCGGTCTTTGCTGACCGAGGCGCTTGCCAAGCACGGCATAGCTCAAGGCGGAGAAAAAGGCGAAGGCCAGCACAAGATCCGGCAACAGCGTTTCAAAGATGTGCCCCCCCGCAAGAAGCGCGAACGGATCGGTGGATACCATGGGGCTTTCACGGTACCACGGATATATAAACCTTCCGTATCAAGTCGTCTCGGTCGCCGTCAGATGTCGGAGTTGCACGTCCCGATACGGAGAATCGTCGTTCGCGTCGCAGCGTCACTCTGGAGGGGCGCAAAAGTCTTTTATACCACCTCGGTTTACGGATGGTGTGGAGTTGATGCGTCAACGTGGATTTTGAATCGTACCTTCGTGAATGTCAGCAGAGGCTCAGCGCGGCGACCAGCCGAGTCAAGGACTTCGCAGTCTTCGACTTCAATCACATCCCGGACCAGCCGCTCATGCGCGAGGAATGCCAGCGCCTCATCGACATCAAGCTCCGCTTTAGCCTGACAGGGATTCCCACGCATCTCGCCGTCATCGGCAGCCGAGGGTCGGGGAAAACGCTCACGCTCAAGTACCTTCAGACTATCATTCCGAGTCGAACCGATCTCACCGTGCTCTACGCCAACTGCCGAACTCACAACACGAGCTTCAAGATCCTGGCACATCTCCTTGGTGTACAGGCCCGCGGCGCCAGCCTGACGGAACTGTACGACCGCTTTCGCGTCCGCTACCCGAACAAGACCGTCGTCGTTCTGGATGAAGTCGACCTGATGAGTCTCAAGGATCGGCGGCGGGAGATTCTCTATCTCTTGAGTCGTAGCGAAGCGCCCTACATGGTCATCATGCTTTCCAACAATCCGCACGTTCTGAAGGAACTTGACCCGGCGACGATGAGTAGCTTGCAGCCCGAATTAATCCACTTCCGCAATTACAACGCCGACCAGATTGCAGCGATCCTCCAGGATCGCGCAAATCGCGGCCTGCATGAATGGGACAAGGGCTCACTCTCGCATGTTGCCGCGCTGACCGTCCGCAATGCCAATGCCGACGCACGGCTGGCCATCAAGACGCTCTACTACTCGGTGACCGAGACACGGCGCGACGTCGAACAGTGTTTCGAGAAGGCGCGGCACGACATTGTCGTCGATATGATCCATGACCTGTCGGATCCGAACCTGATGATCCTGAAGGCCGTGTCGTTGAGAGGAACAGATTTCGTCAAGGAAATCTATGAGCGATATTGCCGCCTGAGCCACTCCCGCTATCTCAAACCCTTCAGCTACGTCTATTTCTATTCGAATCTCAGCTACTTGCAGAGCGTCGGCCTGATCGCCCTGCTCTCGGCCAAAGTCGGTCGAAGCTACACTAATCGCGCCGTCCTGACATTTGATCAGTCGATTCTCGATACCGTTTCGAAACTGCGCCTCGACGCCTGAACGATGCCGCAGGGACAAGCGCGTTTCGTTCTGCTGGACGCGAGCAGACGTCCTACCGAGTCATGTCCCCTGATGCGAGCGATACGCAGACGCCGCCAAGTCGATGAGCGGCGTCCTGTTAAGTGAGCCCTCGGAGTGAAAACATGACCAAGGAGAGAGTAGCAAGTTCGACGCAAGCGATTGAGAAGTAACACCCCGTCACGAGTGAGATCTTCAAGGCATACCGTGTCGAGGTCGTACGACAACGGCTCGCCGAACCGGGCCCGGAATTGGCAAGCCCCGCCGCTGTTGCAAAGCACTGCGGTCATCTGCAACAGTTCGACCGAGAACGCCTGATTCGGCTGGATTTGAACCCGCAATGCCGGCTGATCGGGGCCGAGGTGGTTGCCATCGGATCGGCGGACGCGCTTTGGATGAGTGTACGCGAAGTCTTCAAGGGCGCAATGCTTGTGGGTGCGACCTCCATTGTCATCCTTCATAATCACCCAGGCGGCAACCCGACGCCCAGCAAAGAGGATCGGCTGGCCGAAGCGCGACTGCGGGAAGCAGGTGAGTTACTGGGGATCCCCATGGTGGATTTTCTGGTCACCGGGGACAACGGTCGATACTGGAGCGCTTCTGAGAATCGATGAACGGAGCCCGACTGCCGCGTTCAGATAGAGAGAGCGGAGTTTTCGCGTGGGAGCAGACACCGTCATGTCACATCATCCATCCTTATCTATATCATTTCAATATGGAAAGAAAAGAAGAAGAAGGAAGCGGCACACGCTGCTCCTGCCCAAACGACGCATAAACTCCGCATAGTGGTTCCCAGAACATCCTTTGTTGCTCGCCATGCGGGATTTCGCAGTGACATCCGTCATCCCGGTGCGGGAGTCACAAAGCTTTAAGTACCCCCAGGTCCCTCAAATGTCCCGTGAGGTGATTGATGCATGGGAAGACCATTCAAGTGTCCATATTGCGGGGCCAATGAATCCATCGGTAAAGGGGCTCGACCCACCAAGACGATGGGGCTTCGTCGGCTCCGGCTGTGCAAGGGCTGCGGGAAGAAGTTTACTCCGCGCCGACAGAAGCAGACGGCGCGAGTTGAATCCACGTCGCGACCTCGTCGTTGATGCGATGACATCGGGGCCTGGATTTGCGGATTGGCGCGCCGAGGTCGAAGGGCTCGCGACGCCTCTGCGCCAAGAAATCGACGCACTTGTTTGCGAGACGCGGGACTTCTTCTACCGAGTCGTGCTCATCGGGCGTTCGTGCGCTCGCTGCAATGGTCAACTCGCAATGCAACGTGAAGGTGAGTGTCTGTGCACCGCTTGCAATCATCGCTTCGATCCGACCACCCAGTTCCAGCAATGCGATACCTGTGACGGCAAGGCTCGGATAAGGCAGACGCGATATGCGTGCCGCAAGTGCGGCGGTGAGATCGTGTCACGGTTTCTATTCGACGGCAAGGTATTCGACTCGGAGTACTTCAGACGCAAGATGGCCGAATCCCGCGAACGAAGGCATCGCCAGCCCAATCCTGAGGCTGAACGATTCCCGGTAGATTGGTCGGCCGCGATAG
>JAJDEC010000639.1 GCA_029259995.1 Phycisphaerae bacterium | reverse complement strand
AACGGCGTCTATGTCGGGGGCGATGCAGGCGTTATCGAACGGATTCCACGATCGGATACGACGGAACCAAGTGCTTATCCGGACGATGATCTCTGGGCCGACAGGACGATTCGCGCGAGCGCACTAACCCCCGATGGGTCTTTGGTTCTATTCGGTGGCGATTGGGGTCGTCTACGACAATTCAATGTTGCCACAGGTGCAGAGTTGCCGCGTTTCGAAGCGATGAAGGGCGGATTGTCGGCCCTTGTCGTTTCGCCAGATGGAATCCGCGTGTTCTGTGGTGACACGACGGGGGCAGTGTGGGCCTTGCCAATCGGAGGATCCGCAACCCCCGTGACGCAGCAGATTCACAATGACGAGATTTCGGCGCTAATGATTTCGGAAGGCGGCTCCGCGCTCTACTCCGCGTCGCTGGACGGTCGGATCGTCATTTCGGACTCCGAGACGCTCGAAAAGGTCGGCGAGATGTCGCCGATTGGAGAGGCCATTGCTTTCGTGGCCGGGCCCACGCCGGTGACGGATGCAAGTCGCATTCTGGTCGGTGGATTGAGTGGCGCCTGTCATCTGGTTGATTTGACGAATCAGCGGCCGAACAGCGTTCTTCCCACTGGTGGCGACGAAGTGACTGCCGCTGCAATCTCCGGTGACGGGAAAATCGCATTGTGCGGGCATCGCGACGGTAGCGTGTCACGTATCCACTTGCAGCGACTGCGTCGGGGCGAAGTGCCATCGGCTCTTCCGATTGAAGTGGACGCGGAGCACCTGTACAGCGACTCATCCTTCAGTAACCAAGGTGCTTCCTATGGTCTGTTGTTGGCATGGGCCGAAGACTATGGGCGCGGTACGGGCTGGTTGATCTTGTCGCGCTTGCCCGGCTTTTCGTTTGAGAACGGCGCTCCCGATACGGGTGATGTTCTTGAGTCCATCGTCGAGCCGAGTGGAAAGCGTCCGCTTGCCATCGATACGCCGCTTCCACTGTCGCAGGACAGGCTCACGGTTACGGTGCGTCGGCAGGATGGACGAATCGGCGACGTTTCATTGCGCTGCCATTTGCCCGAAGAAATCGTCGCGATAAGGGCGCGAGGGAGGGTAAATCTCCAGGCGACGATCGATAACGATTCCGTCATTCCGTCCACCGGTCCGGATGAGACCGAGGTCGCGTCGCCCGTAGACCGAGACTCTCGTATTGCTTCGGAGAATGCTGAGGACACCAGACCAATTGATGCGCCAGTCAAGAAGAAGAAAACCCCAGCGATCACCAAATTGCCGACAGTCGAGGAACAACAAGAAACAGCGGGTGTTGCGAAAGGCGATGGCAAGAAGAAGAATGTCCATTCGACACGCGCAACAGGGAGGGATGGCGGCGGCAAAGCCACTCGCGGCGGCACGGGGAGACTTCAAGGAACCCGTCGAAAGCCCAGGCGACAATTGAGTCAACTTGAGTCGATTCGACGTGCCGCCATGGGTGGTGATCGAGAATCTCAATATCAACTCGCACGACGCCATGCAAAGGGCAACGGGGTCAAACGAGATCTGACAGAGGCAGCCCGATGGTATCAGCGAGCCGCCGATCAGGGCCATACTTCAGCACAGCATTTCCTTGGCGACGCTTATCGTGACGGTAGAGGCGTCGATCGCGATCTGTCGCGCGCAGTGAGTTGGTTTCGAAAGGCGGCCAACAACGGTGATGCCGCCTCGCAATACCATCTTGCCCAAATGCTTGACGAAGGCAAAGGCGTTCCAGCCGATGTCGCTGAGGCAAAGCGATGGTACGAACGAGCGGCTCAGCAAGACAACGGAAACGCCATGAACGCGATAGGAAATCTCTATCGCAGCGGTCGCGGCGTTCCCAGGAGCGACAAGACCGCGTTCGACTGGTACATGCGGGCGGCTGAACTGGGCAGTGCAAAAGGAATGAACAATGCGGGCGCGTTCTACTTGAATGGACGCGGAACGAATAAGGATGTTCGGGCCGCTGCTCGTTGGTTTGAAAAGGCATCGGGGAGAGGGCTGGCCCAAGGCAACTTCAATCTTGGATCGCTATATCAAGATGGCAAGGGCGTTCCCAAGAGCAGCACGAAGGCAGTCGAGCTCTACCGAAAAGCGTCGGCGTCTGGATTGACTGATGCGAAGGCTGCCCTCGGGCGGATGCTTTATTTCGGTCATGGCGTCAAGCGGAATCGCGCCGAGGCATTCAAGTTGTTTCTCGCCGCAGCCAGGAAGGGACATGTCGATGCACAGTACTTTGTCGGGCATTGTTATACGATCGGGGCCGGCGTTGAGAAGGACAGGGCGAAGTCATTTGCATGGCAACTCAAGGCGGCACGTCAAGGACACGCGAAAGCGCAACACAATGTCGGAACAAAACTGGAGTCGGGGTCGGGAACGGCCAAGAATGTTGCGACGGCTATTCAGTGGTATCAACAAGCAGCGAAGAATGGCAACGCCAAGAGCCTGATCCGGCTCGGTCAACTGCATGAACGAGGCAGTGGCGTTGCAAAGAACGAAAAACGTGCGGCGGAGTATTATCAGCGGGCCGCGTCAAAAGGCGAAGCGAAGGGCAGTTTTCTCCTGGGTCGTCTATACGAGGAGGGACGCGGCGTTCGCCGAGATCGTGGCAAAGCCGTCGAGCTTTATCGTGCTGCTGCGAAGGAGAAAATCGTCGGAGCCTACCACCGGCTGGGGCAGATGTACTATGAAGGTGATGGCGTCTCCCGCAATCGGACGACGGCCTTAAGTTGGTTTCGCAAGGCTGCGAATGCAAAGCACCGCGAATCGCAGTATCAACTCGGCATCATGTATCGCAACGGGAAAGGTGTAGATAAGAACTACACACAGGCTGCGGCATGGTTTGACAAGGCCGCCCGCGCCGGGCACACGCGAGCGCAATTCCTGCTGGGTGAGATGTATGATGAAGGCGATGGAGTTCGCGAGGATCGTTCAGCCGCGATCTATTGGTGGAAGCGCGCAGCCCGTAAAGGTGACAAAGATGCGCAAGAAGAGCTTGAGGACCTGAATATTCGCTGGTGACGGCATACGGCAATGATACTTGACAATGTCGGATTGTTCGCGATTTGACCCACCTGCGATCGCGATCCCCATGACGATCCAGGAGCTTACGAATATGAGCTGAGATGCTAAGTACGTAGTGGGAATCGTTCATCGTGTGGAACCGGCCAATAGCCGGTTCGTAGCAGGCAATTGGCCTGTGACGGATTCATTGAATCATTCTGCGTTTCAACTTAGCTCGGCGAGCGTGCCGCGCGACAGGCGACATCGGCAGTTCATGCGTCGATTCAGAACTGCACCCCTTCGTTGTTCAAAATGTCGTCAAAGTTAATCGAGTTCGTCGGACAGTGACGATACCAGCAACAGTAGACATCCTCCCTCGGTGCTTTGAACGGGATGATGACTGCCGGCCGCGGCCCTTTGATAATCGCCCGCCCGCAGGACTTCGTTTCCCACGCGGAGGTCCCCCTCGAGAACAAAGCACTCCTCAGGGCCGGCATGAAGATGACGCGGATATGC
>JAJDEC010000638.1 GCA_029259995.1 Phycisphaerae bacterium | reverse complement strand
CCGTGGATTTCGAGAAGATTCGCTTCGTTTTCAGTATCCGGGATTGTCGTCGAAGACATGTGAAACGCAAGCATTCCCGCAGTATGGCGAGGCGATTCACGTTACCAGTAGAGCACCTGATAATAGAGAATGCTGTAGGCGATCGCCAGCGTCGTGAGTCGCTTGGCCCGCGGCGTCGATTCCGTGAACGGAGCGATGACGAGCCACCAGACGGGAAGGAAATCCAGCGCATACCGGTACATCCCGAGAAGGCTGCCTGTCGTGTGATACAGGTGAAGGCCGGCGATGACCGGAAGCGTTCCAAACACGAGAATTCGCCGATCAACGTCTCGCCACCATCGTCGACATGTGAAGAAAATTCCCAATGCAAGCGGCGTTGTCAGCCACAAGCTGCCGCCTTCGACTTCCACGAGATCGATATGGAGCTTTCCGTGTCGGATGTCCCAGTGTGGATAGTCGAGATGCATCGCATGCAAATGTCGAGGAAGATACTGAATGCCGAACAACGCCGTCCGCGCCCGAACGGCGATTGGATCAATTCGATCCGTGTAGAGATACTTGTAACCCGATTCAAGCGGATCGCCGAACTTCAGATAATTCAACGTCAACGGCAAGGCGCCGGCGATGCCGATACCGATCAGGGCCAGGAAGATCGGGAGAACGTTCCTGCGCGACGGCGAACGCCCGTCGTTCTTCGCGTCCGACTTCCCGGATTGCACAGCATGATCGGGGATTGCACGATTGGTTCGTGCGCGCCACGCAATCAACAGGATCGGCAAGGCGTACAGGCACGTCATTTGTCGCGACCAGCAGGCGAGCATCAGACCGATCACGGCCGGCCAGATGCGCTGTCGGCCCAGCAGATCCGCAGCGATCATGAAGACGCCGACGACGGCGATGACGTGATTCATGCTGTAGATGTCGCCCATCCTGGCAACGGCAATGACGGGCCCCAACGGCGTCCCGCAAACGAATCCGATCGTCAACAGTGCCGCCCAGAGCTTTGACTTCACAATGCCACGAACGGCCGCGTATGCGACGAAGACAACGGGCATCGTCATCAATAGGAAGAATACGGGGCGGGGGAAGTGCGAATCACATCCGAGCGAATCGGCCATCCATGTGATGGGGACCGCCATGATGGTGAATGCCAGGCCGACGACGCTGTAGGATCGGCCTTCGAACTCGCAGTCTTCCTTGAAGTCCTGTTCGAGTTCCAGCCGGCCGTCTCGCCACGCGAGGGATTCGGCGAGGGCGATATTCTGACCGCCCGTGTTGGCGTAGGGCGACACGACCCATTGATCATACGGCATCCGAGGTGCAATGAAGACAGCGAATGCGCCGATGACGAGGGCCATGGCCGCTGCGTCGATCAGGAATCGACTGCTTCGGCGGGTTCGGGGCTTTTCGTCGTCGACCATGCGACGCATTATACTGAGCGTTGCCGTGGCGTGTTTCCCCGGCGCTCATCCATCGCCCGGATTCCGGACGCCCTGTCGCTTCGGCCGGGCGTCAAGCCCGTCGATTGACGGATCCGTGAAATCGATTCGATGTTGAATGGAATATTGCTCGTGATGTTGGAGCAGACAGGTACAACGAGGAGACGATCATGCACTGTGGTGGTTGGATATATGTTGCGTTCGGAACCGTGTTGTTCCTCCTGCCGGCCCACCTGCTGGTCGGGGCCGACGAGGGGAGCACGGACGCCAAGCCGACTGTGACGCGTCCTCAGGAACTCGGCACAATCAACTGGCGTCGCGGCTTCGATGCAGCCGCCGACGAGGCCAGGCGGGCGGACAAACCCCTGCTCGTTCTGTTTCAGGAGGTGCCCGGATGTGGAACGTGCAAGTCCTATGGCGATCACGTTCTGAGTCATCCGCTGATTCGTGACGCCGTCGAATCGCTCTTCATTCCCGTCGCGGTCTACAATAACATTCCCGGCGATGATCGACGCGTTCTCAAGAGATTCAAAGAGCCGGAATGGAACAATCCCGTTGTCAGGATCATGCGGCACGACCGAACCGAACTCGCTTCACGCGTGACGGGCGACTACACGACGACGGGGCTTGTCTCCGCAATGGTCGATTCGCTGGAGAAGATCAAGCGGCCCGTGCCGACCTATCTGCGGCTGTTGAATGACGAGCTGTCCGCCAGAAAGCGAGGTCTTCAGCGAGCGACATTTTCGATGCATTGTTTCTGGGAGGGCGAAGCGCAGCTTGGCGGCGTCGATGGCGTCGTCGCAACGCTTCCGGGATTCGTCCAGGGCAAGGAGGTGGTCGACGTCTGGTATGACGAGAATCGCGTGTCCTATGTCAAACTGGTTCAGGAAGGGCGGCGGATGCAGTGTGCGAGCACGATCTTCGCCCGTTCGGATCAGCAGGATCGTCATGCACGATCCATCGGCGACTTGCCCACGATTCGCTCGGACGATCCGACGCGCCCAGACAAGGAGCCCAAATACTACTTGTCAAAGACGCCATATCGATTCGTTCCCATGACGGAAACGCAGGCCGCGCGAGTCAATGCCGCCATTCGAGAAGACCACGATCCGCAGGGCTTACTGGCGCCATGTCAGTTAGGACTGCTCAAATCGATCACGGCGCGCCCCGATGCGAAGTGGCCGAATGCGATCGGGCACGATGACTTGATTCGGGCGTTTGCCGATACGGACAAGATTGCGAATGACAGGCGCGAACGCGTATCAAAACGGGGTTGAAGCGTCGCGCGGATTCGTCGCAACGTCATGGCGATTCTGGCTGGCTTGTAGGAACCCTGGCCACACCCAACAGGCTAGTTACTTCAAATAATAATGACCGGGCATCTGCGGACTTGCTATGGCGTGACTTCACCATTTCGCCCAGTTGCCGATGCGTGTCCGTTGCTTCGGTTTTCTGTCCGAGTTTGAATTGAGCCATGGCTCGAAAGGCCAGATCGCTCGGTCGACCGGTGGATGCCTGCGAGACTGCGTTGTCAACGAGTCCGGCGACGTTGGGCATCATCAACCTGGCGAAATCACCGAATGACCCTGCGCTGGACGCCTCGACGCTTTGCTTTTCCAGTTCCCGAACCCGATCCAGTGTTGCGAGCGTTTCCTCGTATCGCTGCGTGCGAAATTCGGCGGCTGCCAACGATCGAAGCACATTGGTATCGTCGGTGAGTCGATTCGCCGCCGCCCGGGTCGTTTCGTACGCCGTCGCATAGGCCGTCGTCGAATTGCCCGGCTTCTTCACGATGTTCCATGCATTGGAGGCCCTGTTTCGGGCGTCGCGATCGGCAATCCAGTTGGGATCATTCTGACGAACGATGCTTTCGTACGCGACGTCGCGCAACTTGAGAATTTCGCCGGCGAGGAGGTTTCGAATCGTCGGCATCATGGGTGTGATCAGCCACCGCGTTGCTGTCGGAATCTTGTTCTCTCTGGCAGCCATATCGATCATTTGATCCGTCAGCGTGCCCGATGCATCGCGGATCATCGCTTCCGTCGGCAACAATCCGGCCCATGCGGCGTTTGGTACGGCGTCCCCCGGAAATCCAAGCGTGTTGGCAACGTCGCCGCCGGCAACGGGGATCGGGACCATGGCCATGAGTTGCCGGAGAATCGGCGCCATGGCGGCTTGGTCGCCGGTCAGGCGCGCTTTCAAACTCGCCATGTGCGTTTCGGATGGCGCATCGCGGTTTGCGAGCTGGCTTTGCCCGAATATGAATATTGTCAGCAACTCGTCGAATTGATTGCACACGGGATCGTCTCCGCGATCGACGACGACAATGAGGCCCTTGGCTTCCGATTCGTTTGCGGGCAACGGCAACTCGTGAGCGGCGCCGATGCGATTGGTCAGTCGATCGGCTTCGCCGGCCGCGGCGTCGTTCGTCGCATAGATCAATGCGCGCGGCGTGTGATAGAGCTTTCGACCTCGCCATTCGGCGGGCCATTCGACAGGGGGCGCGAGCATGACGCGTGGGGCGCAGCCTGTCATGACGACGAGCACGCAGCAAACGCAGAACCGTTCGAGTCGTCGACGCCCGTTGTATGCGCGGGCTGACTGCACTTCGTCAACGCCCGACGCATTCCGCGACTCACTCAGGGCGATGGTTCCACGCGTGTCCATGCGTTGCTCCTGCGTGCGTTTCTCCGGCCGAATCCTGAATGTCTGAGTTCTTGGCAAGCTGCTATTCCTGAACCAATGGGGCGGGGCGCTTTTGGATGGGTTGCATGCGCATGTATGTCAGGGATCGCCACACCCACTCCAGCGGCCCGAACCTGAAGAATCGCAGCCACGCAAGACTGAACAATACCTGCGTCGCATAGATCCCAAGGGCGATCAACAGCACCACGGAGAATCGAAGCTGCCCGATCAGTCCGAGGCCGAAGCTGTAGAATATCAGGCCGCACAAGATGGATTGACCGATGTAGTTGGTCAGTGCAATTCGGCCGGCGGCGACAAACGGCGACAACACGCGGGGTCCATGACTCGACTGACTGATCAGAGAGATGGCGCCGAAATAGCCCATCGTGATAAAGAAGGAACCGACGTAGGTTGTCATTTCCGGCGCGAGAAACGTCCAGTATCCGGGTTCGTATTTCCATCCGATGTATTCACCGATGGCTTCGATGGCAAAGCCCGCCGGCATTGCAACGAAGGCGAGGAGGTGGAGAAAACGTCGATGTTCGGAAAGTCGCCTCATCATTCCGGAGCGGATGATCACGATACCGATCAGGAACATGGCCAGGCATCGCCAGATCAGAACGGCGATGCCGATGGCGACAATGATTGCGACGTAGTGAATCCCTCGATGCAGGATTGCCCAGTGCAGGGGGCCTTGCCCATACAATTCGACTTCCACCGCCGGGCCCCCAGTCAGGACACGTTCGAGATCGAATTGTGCAGCGACTGGTTCGCCTTCTGCGGGTTGTGGTTCGACGACGTCGCTGGCTTCTGATTCCATGCTGCTTGTCTGCAGGGAGGCATTGGCGTCGATGGACCATTGTTCGAGGGCAAACAGCGCCGGAAGTGTGAGAAGGGGAATGAGTAACAGTATCGTCGCGATCGTCAGAAGCGATCGGCGGGAGGCATTGCGAAACAACATTGCGAACACGCCGAGAATCGCATAGAGCGTCAGGATGTCGCCATACCAGAATACGACGCCATGCACGATTCCGAATCCGAGGAGCACGGCGAGGCGACGAAGATACAGCGAAGCGAACGGACGATTCCGTTGTCTTGCAAGCTCGCTTTGAATCGCAAGTCCCATTCCGAACAAGAGCGAAAACAGCGTGACGAACTTGTAGTTTCCGAAGAACCGGGAGATGAAAAACGCGATATCGTCGACGACGTTTCCTGAATTCCACAACTGCCCGGCTTCCGTGGGCATTCCGTTGGCGAAGAAATTGATGTTGACGATCAGGATGCCGAAGAGTGCGAAGCCTCGAAGTGCGTCCATTGAGACGATGCGATCCTGCTCGCGAATTGGCGCCATGGGGCCCGCGAGGGAACCTCCGCTGTATGCAATGGGTTTCGCAACGATTTCGTCGGCGGACGGCGCGAACCGGTTCTGTTCCGGATTGTCTGGCCCGAGCGTGTCCATCATGAATCGTACTCCCGGCGAGGCCACGCGCTCATTGTTCACGAGCCCCTGCATCGCCTGCGAAATTCGCCAGGCTCACGCGATTCACATTGTGTCGAGTCACGCGAAGCCGAATCGACTCGCCGGCATAGCCGACCAGACGCACCATGTAATAGATCAGCAGCAACGGAAAGGAAATAACGGTCTCCGCGAGCGTCTTTTTCTTGCGAAACAGGTCGTTGTACACAATGGCGGCGATCCCGCCCATCAGGAAGAACGCAGAAATGCCGAAGATCGGTCGCCAGACGAAACCGAACGGCAGCGTCAGCAGCGCAAGCATGAACGGCAACATGTCGAGGCGCTGGGCCAGATTGAACTTGTAGACCAGTCGCGCTGCGGAACGACCGCCGCGAAACGCCTGTCGCAGGAAAGCGACGCCACCAAGATGATGCTCGTGTAGCACGACGGCGTCGGGAACCGCCTTCAGTGTGAATCCCGCGGCGCGCAGGATGAGGTGGATTCCCTCTTCGTCGCCTCTACCCGAGACGGATACGTCCGGCGTGCCGTCTTGTTTCTGAACCCGTTGGGCTCGATCCTCGTCGAGTCGATATCGCATCAGGAGATCGCGGCGAATACACATGTTCCCGGCAATCAATCGCGTCGCATCGCCCGCTCCCTGAATTCGATGCGTGCCTTTGAATGTCACGTCGAAAAGTGATTTGGCGGGGGCGTCTTCGACCATGCCCGTTGTGCCGGCGATGCGCTCGCCGCCTTCGATCGACCAGGGGGCGACAAGTCGCTCTAGCCAGTCCGCGCGAGCGATACAATCGCAGTCGAGGAATGCGATCAGCGAACCGCTGGCGGCGGCGATGCCTCGATTGCGGCTCGGATTTGCGCCGGCGTGGGCCTCGTTTCGAAGGCGAACGACATCGATGTCCGATCGCCCGGGGTCATACGTCCGAATGGCATCCTGCGTGTTGTCGGTCGAGGCGTCATCGACAATGACGATTTCGAAATCGTGATGCGTCTGTTCGGCCAATGCAGCCAGGCAGCGCGACAGGACGTCGGCACGATTGCACGTCGGTATGACGATCGACACGCGCTGAGATTCTCGAACTGTATCATCCTGTCGGGGCATCATACTTGCCGATTTGCGTGGGCCTCTGAGGGCGGCTCCGATGTGCGAGTCATTTTCGAGATTCGAAGACGTCTTCAAAAACGCGAACCAGTTCCTGCGTCAGGCTTCGGCGCGAGTAACGTGCGAGGCGCTCGTCGCTGATTGTCAGTTCGTGTGAGCCTGACTTCCAATCGCGCCAGCATCGCTCAATCGCATCCGCGACGGCCTGCGCGTCTTCGAACGATGCGACGACGCCCGCGCCGGTCTGCCGCACGAGCCATGCATCGCCGCCGGACTCGGAGACCACAGCCAGAATGGCCTTGCGGGAAGCAAGGTACTCGAAGGCCTTGCCGGACACCACGTCCTGTCCCTCTGTGATCGTCTGCAGCAGGACGTTGACGTCCGCGCCGTGGATCATTCGCAAGCTGTCCCGATGTGAGACTCGACCGACGTTTCTGACGACGTCTTCGAGTCCGCAGGACGCGATCTTTGATTCGTGTCCCGCCATGCCGCCGATGAACTCGAATCTCACGCTCTTGGTAATGTCGGCATTCGACTTTCGAGCAAGCTTCAGACCTTCCAGCAGCACATCCGGTCGACGCCGATCGTTCAACGATCCGACATATCGAAACAGACAGACGTCAGACGGCGCGTCTCGAAGCGGCTCGATGGCGATTTCGCTGAAGCCATTCGTGATTGTGCACATGCGTGTTTTGGGAACATCCGGGAATCTACGCTGCATCTCTTCCATCGTGAATGGGCTCGTGAAGACGATGCGATCGGCGCGCCGCAGGATCTTGCGGGCCCATTTGCGCTCAGTGTGATCGACATTGGGCGTCTTGGGCGTCCAGAGGCTGCCATACGTCCAAGGATCGCGGATATCGAGCACGAGCGGTTTTCTCAGAATTCGCGCGAGCCAGTATCCGGCAAACAGATTTCGTGAATGCGGCCCCGATACCCAGACGGCGTCGTATCGCGTCCGTATCGCGGCACAGATGCCGGAGAGAACGACGGGACCCGCCCAATCGAGGCACCAATAGAGCCGCCAGACAATCGCCCAGTAGATTCGAAATCGAAGCGTCTCCTGGTACGGCCGACCGGCCGGTTTCGGGGGGCCAGCCGCAGTTGGCGCGCCGCGTTTGGCGGGCGCGACGTCTGCCGGCGATTCCGACTTGCTGGTTCTTCGAGAGAACCACTGCCGGACAGTCGTGACCCAGAGGCGTTTGCGAATCAATCGGCATCGCGGATCGAGATCATCGAGCAGGGCGTTGTCCTGCACGTCGTCGACGGCCGGCGCATTCGAGATCACATCGGCGACATAGTTGAATTCAGGCAGGTGCTTGACGAAGAAATAGGGCCGCCAGGATCCGCTGACCGTGAAGGGGGGAAACTTCTCGAAGACGACGAGAATCCTGCGCGATGGGCCTGAAGTGCCATCCTTGTCATTTCCAGCGGGCGTCGCCATCGGGTGTATTGTAACGGGTTCCGCGGCATACTCACGCAGATCGGCTTCGGATCGTCGAATCTTCTCGACCTTGAAGAGTGCACATCAATCGGAATCCGGCAGCGCGAGATGCGTCAAGTTCGCTGCCGGCCAGAGCCCCGAACGAGATGAAACCCACGCCTTGGGAATCATTGAATCGGGACCGATGTAATATTCCACATCATATTTTCGCAAAAGGGCCTCGCGTGTCGCCATGGGAGTCGCTGGAGTGAAAATGGCAGCCAGGTCTCGACGGCGCCGGCCCAGATCGGAAACGCCCGTGCTTCCCGCGCGCGGGGCCACGAGTCGGCAATCATGCACGGCAGGAAGAAACATGCTGCGTGTGTCGCGCGGTGACAATGCGACGACTGCCCCCGCGTCGATCCGGCTCGATAGTGCGTCGCGTAACTTAAGGAGGTTGTCGCGACGTTGCATCCGTTCGTCGAGCGGCAATCTGGACTTGTCGACATAGCGCTCCCAACCCGTGGATTTCTTATCTTCTGGTTTTCCGTAATTCTTGTAGGGCGCGATCGACGCCAACACGATCATGCAGACAACGCCTTCGATCGGCCATCTGAGGGCTGCATATCGATTCCACCTGGCGGACCAGGCCCGACACCAATCGCGATCTTTTCCCCCAATGTTGCCACTCAGGAATTTCTCAAGGCAAAATACGGCCAGCGCCGGAACGACGGCGTAAAACGAAATGCGAAACACGCTTTCGAATCGAAGGAGGATGAATGGGCGACGAACCGCTTCCATGAAGATCGTGCAGAGCGTCGGCGTGAAGAGCCAAAGCAGGGCGGTCGCAATGATCGCGGCTTGAGCAATTGCAAACCGGCGACGACTCGTGATCAGCGTGAGGCCCAGCGCGATCAATAGCACCCAGGGGCGCATCGCCTTGTGTGCAAAGTAGCCGTATCCCCACTTTCGTTGCACACGACCGTCTTCCAGTTTTTCGATTCTCTTCTCGTCTCTTGCATAGTCTGCGGCGGTTCTTGATGCCTTCGCTACGGTCGTTTCGCTCGACGTATTTGACTTCGTCGACGCGAACCCCGAATTGGAGATCCACGCGAATGCCAGTCCGGCGGCCAGCGTCGCGCAACACAGTGCCGGCCACAGTCGGCTCGGCGAAGGGCGGATCAATCGGAATGCGGCGTTGCCGATGAGGACCGGTCCAATGACCATGGCCGCAAAGACGGCATACATGCCGTGCAGTTGACCGATCACGAGGGAACCGATCAGTAACTTGAGGCAACGTCGCCAATCGGCGCCCTCTGCGATGACCTGTGCCGCAAACGCGCAGAGGATCGGCAACAACCAGAAGGGCGCGAGCTTGTTGGGATAGATGAGGAATCGGACGGGACCTTCAACACCGATGACGAACACGGCCGCCGCCCAGGCGGGCCAGCGGCGCCCGAATATCGTATACGCGAGGTAGTAAGCGCCGCTGGCGACGAGCAACTTGACCCAGGTCAGGCTGGCGGACCAGACGACGATCGGATCCGATCCCGTCAGCTTGCTGATTGCGGCGATCAGCGAATACAGGATGTTTGTGTGGTACATCGGAAAGAAATGATCGGGCGAGACGAATGGGTCCGTGTTGTTCAACCCGTGGTTGAGAATGTGGCGAATCCGGGCCAGATGCACCAATGCGTCGTCGAACATGTAGGCGCCGACGCGGCCGGAGAGCACCAGATCGTACAGCAGAAAGGCCATTGCGATCGTCGCGCCGCTGATCATCAGCTTGCCGGCGTCGCGCCACCATTTCTGCCGCGTGATTTCGATGGGGGCGAGGATCACGATGAGTACGCAGACAGCCGCCAATGCGCCGACGGGCAGGTGCAGCGCGTATCCGATGATGGAGAAGGGAGACAGGAGGCCGAGCGTCGCCAGGAACGAAAGCCCGATCATCCCCGGAAGACCGCATTCTTCGTCGCGCGGCCACAGATGCTTGACGACCACATAGCCGGGCAAGAGCAGCAGAATGAAAATGGCGAGCACCATTGGATTGCCTCCGTCCGGATTGCGCGAGGGCATCCAGTGATCGATTCATGCGTCCGTTTGCGCGGGACCCCGATTGAATCGTCGGAAAATAAATGCCAGCGTGCCTGCGCTCAACCCGACGCCGCGCCAGAAGGCGCGGATGAAGCTCATGCCCGCGAAGGCCGCAAATCGTATCTGCCTCGTGTGGCGGATGAGACGCCAGGTCATTGGAACCTGCGCCAGGAGCAGCAGCGCGAACACGCCGACAAAGATCCATCGCCATCGAGGGAGCGCAAGCAGCGGGGACGTCGCCAGCGCCAACATTGCGAGTGGCGGCTGCACGTGATCCGTGAAGCTGCTGTAGGAATCTCCCATCGCGTGCCCCTTGTGACCGACGTGCAGGAATAGCCGCCAGTACCCCTGCTGCCTCTGCGTTCTCAAGTAGGCCCCGAAGCGCGTCGGATGATAGTGCTTGACGCGCGAGTTGATGTCGAAATGCAGTTCGTACCCGGCCCGCATGACACGAAACGACAATTCCGCGTCCTGACCCTTGAGGAATCGCTCGTCGAATCCGCCGACTTGCGCCAGTGCATCGCGGCGATACAGCACGTTGAACGTCGCCAGAAAGTTCACCCGCGTGCCCATGCGACGATGTCGTTCGACGATCTCCTCGTGAATCAGACACGACAGCAGCGAATGGTCCGTCATCGAACCGTAGCTGCCGCTGACTCCGCCGACACTGGGCGCGTCGAGGTGCGGGATCAATCGCGTCAGTGCATCGGGTTCCGCGACGCAGTCCGAATCGACGAACCAGATATACGCCGACGTTGCATGTCGCCAGCCCAGGTTGCGTGCCGCGCCGGGACCGCCGCCGGGGCCGCGCAATAACGTGACGGGGAGCTGGGATGCGATCACAGCCGTGTCGTCAGTCGAGCCGTCGTCGACAAAGATGATCTCACGCAGTGTCGTCGGATTGGCTCGTTGGATTTCAAGAACTGCGTCAAGGCACTGTTGAATCGTCGCGGAGCAATTGCGCCCGGGAATGACAAGGCTGACAGTCTTGGGCTCGACACTCATCGCTTCGATTCTTCAAGCCTCTGGATTTGTTGTTTCGCCCAGTTCTGTTCCGCACTGGCGCCAAGGCGCGCCGCGAGTTGCTGGACGCGCTGGTAGAGCCGCCTGGAATTCTGGACGATCTCCGCGCCTTTCTTTGCCGCCTCAAGTGCATCCGTGGGCGAGTTGTTCTTTTCCAATGCGACGCTGAGCTGATACCAGGCGTTTGGATTCTTCTGAAAGCGCTCTGTGGACTGGCGAAAAGCATTCGACGCGTCCGAGTACGCTCCCAGCTTCATATGTGTGTCGCCGATATTCATCATGGCGATCAGCATTTCCTTGGCAGGTGGATCGAACTTGAGACTCTGTCGGAATTGTTCGATGGCTGCCAATCTTGCGTGCTTCGCCTTTTGCGATTGCCCGGTTGACGCCATGCGATTTGCTTCGCCCACGTAAGTCAATCCGATACCGACGCGGGCACTGGGATGCGATGGCAGCGCTTCGATTGCCTTTTCGTATGCGCTTCGCGCATCCGCCGTGAGCGACGGGTTCTTTGAGTCGAATCTGGCCAATCGCATGTAGGTGTTTCCGAGATTGTAATAGGCGCGCGCCCGAAGCGTGCGGTCGTTGGTTGAGTTTCGATTGGCCGTCGGTGCCGCACGCTTGAAAGCTTCGGCGGCGAGCTCGAGCGAGGCGACTCCCTCCTGGATTCTCCGCTTCCGCGTTTCTATATCCTTGATGTTCTCCGCGAGAATTGCGTTGCCTTTGTCCGTGTGGGCGTTGCCGAGCATGATGTGCGCAACGGTGTACACCGGATTCTTCTTCAGCGCATGCTGATAGGCATCGATCGCGTGATCGTAGTCTTTCTTGCGGCTGTAGGCGTTGCCGAGGTTGTACCATCCGTTGACGAATTCGGGGTAAATGCCGACGGCGAACTTGAGATGTTCAATCGCCTTGTCCACGTATTCGGGATGCTGATCCGCCTCGTCCAGGTACTGCTTGGCGAGATTGTTTCGGGCCCGCCAGTTGTCCGGAACGATCTGGATGTTGTTCTCCCACAATCGAAGCGGATCCTGATACAGCGCATTGCGTTGAATCGTCAGGAACATCAGGGCGATTGCCGGAAGCAGGCAGATGCCGGCGCAGATCGGGCCTGTCATACCAGACTGGTCCGATCTTCCACTCAACTTACGAGTGAGCGACCAGACGCCGCCGACAAACAGGGCAATGACCGCCGCTAGCGACAGATACGTCCGATGCTCATAGATGGGATCTCGAATCGGAATGAACGTCGATGTCGGCGCAAGAATGACGAAGAACCAGACGCCAGTGAATCCCAGCCATGGAATCCTGATGAGTCCATAGATCGTCGCTCCAAGCAGTGCGAGCACGAAAAGACCGGGCAGGAGCGATTCCGTGAACAGTTCCCCGGCCGTCAGCGCACTGGGATCGACTTTCTCCAACTTGTAATCCAACGCCTGATCCGTCGGGAGCACGGAGAGCTTCAGATAGCGCGGAATCACTTTGGCTTCCGTCAACAGGTATTCCGACGACGACACGTGGTATTCGTGTGCCTTGCTCGTCAATCCGAATCCGACCGTCGCGCGACGCGCTTTGCTGGCCGTCGGCGGAAGCAGCACGCCTTGAAGCACGCCGCACAGGCCGAGCACGATCAGCGACAAAAATATGCCGACATGGACAGGCAGGCGTTTCTTTACCAATTCCTCCCAGCTTCCGGCAAGAAACACGCGATCGTAGATCAGGGCCACGATCGGTACAGTCACCATCACGCCCTTGCTGCCCATACCCAGCATCGCGGCGGCGATTGCGGCAACCAACCACGCGATTTTCAGTGCGCCGTCGCGCACGGTGGCGTGTCGCAGAAGGCAATAGAGCGTCAGGAGATAAAAGAGCCCCATCATCGATTCAGCACGCTGAATGATGTATGTCACGCTCTGCGTCTGCAGCGGATGCAGCAACCAGAGCATCGCGACGCTGAATGCAATCCAATGTGCCGAGGCCTTCACGGCGTCGCCGAACGGACCGATGCGGATGGAGCGACGAACCAGCCCGAACAACGTGAGTCCGGCCAGAATGTGAACGGCGAGATTGACAAGATGATATCCCCAGGGGCTGGGGATCTCGCGAACCGTCATCGCCCGTGGGGCCCGTTCCATCTCTGCGAAGCTGTAGTTCATTGACAGCGTTGCATCGACAACGGGCCTGCGCGCCCGCATGATCGACTTGATCGGATTCTTGATCCGATCGACGGACATCTGCTGAACCCATTTCGTGTCGTCGTAGACGAATTTGCCCTCGAAACTATTCGCATACGCGATACACGTCAGGACAGCGAGAACGACAACGAGCGCGAGCACGAGCATGGCCGGGGCGTCTCGAACGATCGTCTGATCCGCTGACTGCGTCTCCTTTCGTCGCGCCTTTTCGGCGCGTCGAATCTGCTTGGATGATTTCCTTCCCATGCCTGCTCGTTATCCATGTCGGCGGCCGATTGCGATTTCGCAAGCCCGCACCGAATGCGTCCTTCTTCAAAGTCGGTGTTGAAATGATCGCGCGTTGGTTTGCGATCATCGGTCACAGCGAGATACACCGAAAGGGGGGACTATACCACGCCGAAACGCGGACGTCCTCGCTTGCAGAGCTTGTCCGATAAGAGAGTCGCAGCGAGACTTTATGAATTCCAATACCCATCCGGACAAACCATGGGCCGAATTCCCGCGGATCATGGATTCGTTGGCGGCGCCGCCGTACCATAGAATTGGTGCGATTCGAATGCACCCGGTTCCATGATGATTCAAGCCGCCACCAATTCCGAGCCGGTCGAGGCCGACATGGCCTCACTGTCGTCCGCCGTCCGTGACGCCACATTCGTGGTTGTGCCCGCATACAACGAGGGGCCGGCACTCGAAAGCGTCATACACGAAGTTCGCGCCGCATTTCCGAACGTCGTCGTCGTGGATGACGGATCCAACGATGACACGGGGGCCATCTCCCGTCGATGCGCGACTTACACGCTTCGGCACATGATCAATCGAGGGCAGGGGGCCGCAATCCAGACGGGACTCGAGTTCGCGTTGCTGCGAGGCGCGGAGTACGTCGTCACGTTCGACGCCGACGGCCAGCATCGCGTGGAGGATATTCCGCGCCTGCTGTGCCCCATCCTGAATGACGAATGCGAGATCACCATTGGATCGAGATTCCTTGGGGAAGTGACGGATCTTCCCGCCTCGCGCCGCCTCGTCCTTCGCGCCGCCGTGCTGTTCACGCGCGTCGTCAACGGTGTCAAGCTCACGGACGCGCACAACGGGCTTCGCGCATTTTCACGACAGGCCGCGCAGAAGATTCGGATTCGTCAGGATCGAATGGCCCATGCGAGTGAGATCATCGATCTGATCAAGAACACGGGCCTGCCGTTCAGGGAAGTTCCCGTCCGAATTCGCTATACGGAGTATTCGTTGAAGAAAGGGCAGTCGGCGAAGGGTGCGTTTCGAATCGTCTTTCATTATCTTGTCGGCAGAATGGTGGATTGATTCATGGGCTCGCTCACGCTGTTTCAGATTATCGTCCTCGCCATCCTGGGGATTCTGTTCCTGGGAATCGTCGTCGCGGGACTGCGCGGCTGGTCGACGCGCCGTGAGTCATTCCTGTGGGGATTCGTCTGTTTCGTCGCCGCCATCGCAACGCTTCGTCCGAAATGGACGACGGAGATTGCCAACCAGCTCGCCATCGATCGCGGCGCCGATCTCGTCACGTACATTGCCGTCATCATGATGATGATCGGGTTCTGGATGACCTATATGCGCCTGCGACATCTGCGAAGAGAGTTGACGTCGCTTGTTCGACACATCGCAATCCTGGAAGCCCATGACGCCTCGGGTCAGAAATCAATTCCCAAGGAATCGGACGCGGAACGCGCCTGACTCGGCGCCGAGTGTCGTGACTCGCCTAAACTGCGCTTTCGATTTCGGGGAGTGCGGACGCATCGAATGTGGTAAAGGCCACTGGCCAGTGGTGAACGGGCGGATCGCCGGTTCCACATGATGAATCATGCCTCCTGCCCACTTACTTCCCGCCAGCCACGTCCTGCAAGTCCGATTCCATCATCAGGCGAACCAACTCGTCGAAGCTTGTTTGCGGGGACCAGCCAAGAATGCGTTTGGCCTTCGATGCGTCGCCCAGCAGATGCTCAACATCCGATGGTCGATCATAGCGCGGATCGTGCTTGACGTGCTTTCGCCAATCCAAACCGGCGATGACGAAGGCGCGCTCAAGAAACGCCTGGACTGAGTGGCTTTCACCTGTTGCGATCACGAAATCGTCCGGCTCGTCCTGCTGCAGCATCCGCCACATGCATTCGACGTATTCCTTCGCATAGCCCCAGTCGCGCCTGGCGTCGAGATTTCCCAGATAGAGATGTTCCTGTTTACCGGCCTTGATCATGGCGGCGGCGCGCGTGATCTTGCGCGTGACGAACGTCTCGCCGCGGCGGGGCGATTCATGATTGAAGAGGATGCCGTTGCAGGCGAAGATCCCGTAACTCTCGCGATAATTGACGGCCATCCAATAGGCGTAAACCTTCGCGGCCGCGTAAGGACTGCACGGCCGGAACGCGGATGATTCATTCAGCGGCATCGTACCCGCGTTGCCGAACATCTCGGACGAACTCGCTTGATAGAATCTTGCCGGCAGTCCCGTGTCGCGAATCGCTTCGAGCATGCGCGTCGTGCCGAGGCCGGTCACATCTCCCGTATACTCGGGCGTATCGAAGCTCACACGGACGTGGCTCTGTGCAGCCAGATGATACACTTCGTCCGGAACCACTCTCGTCAGGACTTTGCGGATGTTCGATGCGTCGCCGATATCTCCGTAGTGCAGGAACAGGCGCACGCCGTTCAAGTGCGGATCCTGATAGAGATGATCGATGCGCTGCGTGTTAAAGGTGGATGCCCGGCGGATGATGCCGTGCACTTCGTAGCCTTTGTCCAGGAGAAGCTCGGCCAGATAGGATCCATCCTGCCCCGTGATTCCCGTTATCAGTGCTTTCTTCAACTTCGGCTCCGATATTCAAAAACCTGCCGACTTACCCATTCAATATATATACGTCGTTGAACGTCACGGTTCGCAGGACATCCGTTTGGCTCAACGAAGCCCGTCTCAGTCGCGCTCCCGACCGAATCCGATGCGGCGATCCGCCTATTCGTCAATCACAAAATCCTCTGTCAGATCCGTCGCATTCATCGCCCCGTCAACGGCCGCCCACATGGCGTCTTTCTTGAAATTGATGAATATCGACCCTTTCTCGACCATCGCGGCCGGAGGCGTGTTCAGATCGTGGAGCATGATTCCGACGAGCCCGCGCCGCCCCGGCTTGTTCACGTAGGTTCGGATCTCCCAGTCGATCCATGGGTCCAGAAACGCGGTCTGTCCGATCACACACACGAGGACATCCGACGCCAGTATCTGGGCCTCGATCGCCTTGCGTGCATCGACAGAATCCGGAGCGTCCGGCTTCGTGGCGATTCGGGCGTCGTAGGCATCCAAATCCGACTGGATCAGCGGAAAATCGACGATGGCGTCCGCAATCATGCGATAGTCGGGTTCGTAGGATAAGAAGAGCGTGTGCGGCATTTACCTTCCCGGCTTCGGCGTCAACCGATCGTCGATGGCCTAGAATCGTGCGGCGAGCGGTCATAATCGAAACGCCGCATGCATGGCGGACGTGCCGATCATACAATGAAGGGAGCTGGATGTCCGATCATCGGATCGGTCGATTGGGAATTATCGAATGGCCCGAAACACCTCTATCCTGATCTGTATTGCCATCGCGTGCATTGCCATCTCCGCAAACGCGGACGATCGCGCCGCAACGTTCGACGGTCTGTCCCAAGAAGCCGCTCGTCTCGTCCGACACCTGGATGCCCTGGATTGGAAAACGCGTGATCAGGCGACGTTTGATCTGATGAATGCCGATCCGGACCTGATCGACGACCTTCGGCGGAAATCACAGTCCGGCGTGACGACGGAGACTGCGCTGCGGCTGAAGCGTGCGGCCGAGGAGTTGTTTTTTTCGAGGCGAGTCGGCGCCGCGCCAGCCTGTCTGGGTATCGGACATACGATCGCCATTCGCTGGGATGAAGATCCACGCGTCGCCCCGGGGGTCCATGCGATTCGGATCAATGTCGTATACAAAAACACGCCCGCTGCCAGGGCGGGACTTCGGCCCGGCGATCTCATTATTGGCACAAACGGGAACATTGCCGAATCAAAGCAGGCGTGTATTGAGTTTGCGGGATGGATCAGCAGTCAGGCACCGGGCACACTCTGTGAATTCAACGTGCTTCGGGACATCGATGGACGGGTGTTACCGGCAGGCCCGGGAATCGATCGACGCGGTTTCAGGAATCTTGAGACGCGCGTGATTCAGGGATCAGACGATGTGAGACTTCAGAATGAAAGCGTCGGTCTTCTGATCACGAATGCACGTCGCGCTGATCCGCGTCTCGGGCTTGAACCAGGCGATTTAATTGCGGCGATCGACGGCCAGCCGTTGCCGAGTGATGGTCCGAAACAAGCGCTGGCGAACTGGGCCGACGCGAAGACTCCCTCCGTCGACCCTGAGGCGGAGATTCGCCGAGACCCAAGGCTGCCGATTGCCCTGCGAACACGACAAATGAAGACGATTCCGAGTATCCAAATCCTCCGCGGCGGCCGAAGAATCGACCTGAAAGCCACGCTCGGGCGATGGCCGCTCGATCTGGCCGAAAAGAACAGCCTGATCAATCGCGGCGCGAGGCTTGAGCGCATTGTCGAGTTGCGAGGTGAATTCGATCGATGGTGGAATCTCCCCGCCGATGCCGAGTCGACAACCGGCGTCGCGGCCCGCAATCCATCTCTGTTCTGGCAGATGGAAGGCTAGCAGCCCGTTGTGAGAGTGCGTCGAGATCAGCGGCGCCACATTTCGCGTCAGATCGCGGGAGCGAATCGGACGCGATTCCCGAAGACTCGCTGAGTTTCGTGGACGAAGCGCCGGCGTGAAATGGCTTTCGATGGGCCGAATGACTTCTTTGCCGCGTACCGCCGGTTCCTCGCTCGAATCACGATTCAATCTGTCCTCCCTTTGAACCCCCGAGAACTGAAGCGCCGTACCAGGCGATCCGAAGCGATCGCGCAGACTTGACGATGATGTCGGATCCCATTGCCGGTTCGGCGGGACGTCTGCGCAATCTCACATCCGAATAAATCACAATTGCGTAATTCCCTTCGCGTTGCGCACAGAGTGCGCTGGCATATCGTGCAGGGCCCTGCGCAGTACCTGCGCGTTTTCGCCCTGGGCGATGTCCGAAAATTCGAATCCGTCGCAGGGCTCCGTCCAATAAAGACAGTTGTCATCAAGCTGAAATTGCGGCCGGGAATAGCCTTGCGGAATTGATCGAGTGAAGGGGCCGGCCTGCCTCAAGAGTCGCGGATGCCCGCGCAGGCGTATGCCGATATGGATTATCAGTACTGATATTCATGATTTCGGACACCCATCGTGATTTCTGCAGCGAATCTCGAAAAACCCGGCTCCATCGTTTGCCCGCTCCACGGGGGAATCTTATGTTTTGCCTGACGCTCGACGATTTCAATGTAGGGAATGAGGCGAGCGAGAGTCGTGCTGCGTGCGACAGCCATGAGGCAACGTCGCGCAAAAGATGCGGCTTCGGATGGGACACGCGGACTTCCTGGGGGAATGAAGCGAGTTCTTTCAAAGTCCGGCACACAGAAGTGCCGGCAACGGCGTCGCCCCTGGAGAGTTGCGACGACGTTGGACCTCATTCAACAGGCTATGGCGAGTTTGCCCGGGCACGACCTTGTGGGGCGATGCTCAAACGAACTCTGATTAGGGACTCGGCGGAAGGGATACCGGCGAGAGTGGTGGCTCCGCGTCACGTCGGCGTGGAGCAAGGGTAAAGATGCCTCGAACCGACCGCATGATGCGATCGAATGTCGGGGCGGAGCAAAAAGTTGGTCGGTGGGGACTGGCCAGCGGGATAAGGAGCAGAACTATGAAGGGTATCACGAATCTTGTTAAGTCGTTCATTCGGGATGAAGAGGGTGCCACGGCGACGGAATACGCAGTCATGCTCGCGTTGATCATCGTCATTTCGCTGGCCGCGATCAGCGCTCTCGGCACGAAGGTTTCGGACATCTTCGTCGATGTCGAAGCCGCCATGCCCGACTAATCCGCAACTTTTGCCGCGCACGGAATCGCGCGGTGGTTCCTGGCCACGGTGGGCCGTCTCTTGAGACTATTTGTGTCGGGCAGGTGGGGTTTTCCCCACCTGCCCGGTCTTCGGATCGAACCCATTGCATTCTGCAACGGCGAAACCGAACAGGACGGCAGACTGAATCATGGCGGTAGGAATCGAACAATTCGCGCTCTTCATCCTTGTGCCGGCAATGGCCTATGCCTGCTGGCGTGATTGGAAAGAGCATCGCATTCCCAACCAGCTGTGTGCGCTGATCGTCTTGTCCGGTTTCTTCGTTCACGGCCTCGTCCAGGGCTGGACGGGTGTTCAGCACAGCCTCGCCGGCGCGGCGTGTGGATTCGGACTTCTGATCGTGCTCTGGCTGATCCGCGCGATGGGTGCGGGCGACGTCAAGTACATGGCCGGCGTCGGCGCCTGGCTGGGGCCGGAGCTGACGTGTTACGCCGTTGTCGCCGGGATCCTCGTCGGCGGCTTGATCTCGATCGGCATGATCGTCTATCAGCGCACGTGGAGTCGTTTTGCGACCAATATGGGTCTCATGCTCGTCAAAATGAGTTCCGCAAGGACAGCATTTGGTGAGTTCGCGTCGGCAAAACAGTTCAGCGGGTCCGGCAAGGCCGCCGTGCCTTATGCCATTCCGCTGACAGTTGGTGCGTGGGGCGTTCTTCTGTTTTCTCAGATCGGATGGTGGAAAGTATGATGAAAATGATCAGACGAAATCCTCGCATGCGTCGTGGTGCAGCCGTGGTGGAAACCGCAGTCGTCGCGCCGCTCTTGATTCTCGGAATGCTGGGCATGATGGAGGTCGGCTGGGCGTTCATGCTGCGGCAGACCGTCACGCTTGCGGCACGCGAAGGCGCTCGCGCCGGATCTTTGCCCGGGGCGACGCTGTCCGACGTTCAGAGTGCCGTCGACGCGTCCATGGGTGCCGCGAATCTCGAAGGCTACACGACCGACTCGAATATCGCGGGGCTGGGCCCGACAGATCTGGACATCACGGTAACCGTGAGCATTCCGCTTGATCGCGCGACGTTTACGGGAAGCATGATCGGCGGTGGATCGTTCAATATTTCTTCGACGACAACAATGCGACGCGAAGGCGTCGATGCCGGGGAGGGCGCCGGCGGCGTCGACCCATAGGCAAGTGTGGATCGCGCGAAATTCGGCCGGCGCGGCGTCTCCTGGACCCGCGCCGGCCAGACCTGGATGTGATCCAAAACAGAGTACCACATAGCGCGTCATCGCTTGCCCGTTGGGGGCAACGGAAGTTCGCGAAAGCGGGTTTCCGGGCAATCGAAAGGACGAACGGATGAAACCAAAAACACTGATCCCACTGGTCGTCGGCCTGGCCGTTGGCTTCTTCGCAATCAAGATGGGCATCGACATGGTCAAGAAGGCCAAGGGCTCTCAGGAAGAGAGCTATCGGGTCGTTGTCAGCGCGAAATCGTTGGAAGCCGCACAACGGATCACTGAGACGATGCTGACGACGCGTGAGTCGTCCAAGAGTCTCATTCCGCCGGACGGCTTCATGGACGTCGATTCTCTCGTGGGTCGCGTCACGAAGATGCCCGTCGCGCCAGGCGTTCCGATTACGAAAGCGATGCTGGCTCCGCCGGGATCCGAACCGGGGCTCGCCGCGACGATTCCGTCGGGCTATCGCGCCGCAAGCGTGAAAGTGACGGAAGAGTCCGCCGTTGCCGGCTTTGTCATGCCCGGAAGTCGCGTCGACGTATATACGGCCGAGCGCGACAAGGAAGGCAAGAGCCGATTGATTCTGGCGGATGTTGAAGTCGGCGCCGTCGGCCAGTCGATGTCGCAAGTGGGGCCCGACGGCAAAGTCGCCAAAGTCTCCAAGTCGATCACACTCTTCCTGCTTCCGGAACAAGTGCAGACGCTGAATGCCGCCATGGCGCAAAGTCGTGGCAATATTCGGCTCTCCATGCGCGGTCATTCCGAAGATCCGCCGGAGTCGAAGTTCGCCGGCATGTTCAAGAAGCTTCTGGCGGGCCCCGCCGTTTCGGATGAAACGATCGCGGCCCCAACGATCGCGCCCGTCAAAGTGGCTCGCGCGATGCCCCAGAAACAATACCACGTCGTCGATGTCAGACGCGGTGACGAGCACCAGAAGCTCGTCTTCGATGAGAACGGAACCGTTCGTGAGTTCGACGGTGATAAGCCCTTGCCTCCTCAGTTCGGCGGTCCGGCGTGGACCCCGACACAAGGCGATCCCGAAGAGAACGATTACGAACCTGAAATGGAGTTGCCAGAGTAATGATCCAAAGCGTGGAAGGTCGTGTACGAATCGGGGGCGCACGACGGAAGGACCGTCGGGCGCTCCGCCCATGTAAGGACATCTGTCGAAAACTGAGTGCCATGGCGGTGGCGCTCGCCTCCATCTCGGCGATGTCCGCTCAACAGGCGAATGCACAGTCGAATGCGTCCAATCCGGCGCAACATCCACTGAACGTCGCCGCGAATTCACCCAGAGTGCTCCCGCAAAACGGACGGAGCCATCAAGACAGACTGCTGGCGATGGGGCCCGAGGCCACGCCGATTGGCGCTCAACTCGTCATGCCCGCATCCCTGGGGCAGCCCCAGATGCAGCCGACTGTCTCGCAGAACATAGCGCCGACGACAGTCAATTCACTGTCGACGACGGCGCCGCTGATCCAGTCGATTTCCGTCGAGACCGAGACGTCTCAGCGCGTTCGCGTCAATCGGAATTCGACGGCCGTCATCAAGCTGAATCGACCGGTCGATGGCGTCCGGGTTGCGGATTCGGCCATTGCCGACGTCGTGCTGGTGTCGCCGACGCAGATCATCGTCGCCGGAAAGGCGTTCGGATCGACGCAACTGCTCCTGCAGGTCGGTGACGAACAACGCGCATTGAGCATCGATGTCGAACTCGACCTCACTTTGCTCAAGGCATTCATTCAACAGACGGCGCCAACGGCCCACGTCGAAATCCGGAGCCTTAACGGCACGCTGTTCATGAATGGCACAGTCCCGGATGCGGACGTTGCCCGACAGATCACGGAAGTCGCGTCACTGGTTCAGGGCGGCGAGGTTCGAACGAATCTCGTGGTCGCCGGCGTACAGCAGGCCATGCTGCGCGTTGTTGTCGCCGAAGTGAACAAAAGCGCGATTCGCCAACTCGGCGTGAATTGGGCGATCGGCGGCAACGGCTGGTCCCGTGATTTCTACTTCGCGAACAACCTCGGCCAGATGAATCCGACGACGTTCGGCACCGGCGGGCTCGCCGATGTCCGAATGGGGCAGAACACCACGTTCCTCCTGCCGAATCAGAACGGCGGCGGGGCGAATCTCACGTTTGGATTTCCGCAGGCCGAATTCCAGATGTTCGTCAACGCGCTGCGCGAAAACAATCTGGCTCGACTCCTGGCCGAACCGAATCTGGTCGCGATCAGCGGTCAGACGGCCACATTCCTCGCCGGCGGCGAGGTACCAATTCCCGTTGCGCAGGGCGGATCCACGACCGGCGCCGTCACGATCGAATATCGCGAATTCGGCGTTCGACTCGCGTTCACGCCGACCGTCCTTGGCGGTCAGCTCATGCGTCTGCACGTGATGACGGAAGTCAGCGATGCCGTGCCGACCGGCGGCGTTGCGGGCGGATTCCCCTTGTTCACATTCAATACGCGTCGCGTCGAATCGACGATTGAATGCGGCAATGGGCAGACGTTCGCGATTGCGGGTCTTCTGAATGATGAAGTTCGCGGTCTCGCCTCCAAGATTCCGGGACTGGGTGACTTGCCCGTTCTCGGCACGCTGTTCAGTTCCACGGACTACACACGGGAACTGACGGAACTTGTTGTCCTCGTGACACCGCAGCTGGTCGAACCGCTCGATCCGCACCAGGTGCCGCCGCCGCCGGGCAGTCTGATCACAGAGCCGACGGATTCGGAACTCTTCTTCGAGCAGAAGCTCGAGGGCGAGCCGAAAGCGCGGCCGGACCATCGCGGTGGCGTTCCCCGAGAGACATTCCCGGCCAGACCGCGCCCCGGAAACACGGGCGATTGGGCCGCGACGGATCTCGCGATCCGAGGTCCCTGGGGCATGGCCGAGTTCGGCGAGAAGTAAGCAGTCAGTATCTGAAGCTCAAGGAAGCTGTGGTAGGCAACCACGTGAGGACGTTGGCGCGGACGGATCCTTCGCCATTCAACGACCGCTCATGTGCTTCGGTGTCGTCTTATCGGAAGATGCGGCGCTCGACCAACAATCAGTGGAGAGTGAAAGATGCGTGGAAGAAAACGTTACAACGTCGGAAAACGGCGTCGGGG
>JAJDEC010000637.1 GCA_029259995.1 Phycisphaerae bacterium | reverse complement strand
CCAGATCCGCCCATTGAATGACTGTTGTGACGCCGGGGGACGCCGCGACATTGGCGACCGGCTGCACGATGGAGATCGCCAGGTCCAGGTCGGTCTTCGAATTCAGGACGTCCTCCGACGGGATCGGCCCGAAGATGAAATCAAAAATTGTGCAGCCTGTGACGACACAGAGAATCGCCAGCGCCGCCGTAGCGGCGACGCGCCGGCTTCGCAGGCGAGTTCGATGGACGCGTGAAGTCGTATCAGTCATCGGTCAAAATCCAAGCATGTTCGATCCGCGACGCTGCCCGGGATTCGCCGTGAATCCCATTGAGTCGCGATCCGAAGCGTTTGACGATCGAACCTGTCCTGTGTCGCGAGGATAGAACATTCTTTCCGCGCAACGCATTCTCGGTCAATCGAGAACCCGATATTCATCGGACGGGAGACGATGTCGCTCGACGAGCGATTGGCCAAAAGCGGGGCGATTCTGGCGTACTTCCGGCCGTCAGGGCACGGAGTGGCCGATAACGACTGCTGCCGTACCGAATCGCGTGATGTATCGAACCCGTCGCAAGGGAGTGTCCCGAATACCGATCACTTTTGAACGCGGCTCGCCTTTACCGAACGGGCCTGAAATAATATCGTGGCAAATCCCGTCGCAATTGCGCGACGGCGATCAACCTCGCCACGACGCACCAATGAGGAGACGACAAGGCATGCATCAGGTAAATCGCTTCGGAATGGGTACGCGCCGGGTCGGTGGCGGATTGGCGTTGATCGCGGCTGCATTCATGCTCGGTGGCATGGACAGCGCTTCGTGCCCCAGTACGACGACACCAATCGGCGGCAACTGCGGAACGCCTGTCAGCAATCTTCCCCAGGTGATCGCCAGCGATCACGTGCTCGGAGAAGCCGACGCCCCCGTCCTTGTGTTCGAATACTCGGATCTTCAGTGCCCGTTCTGCGGTGCATTCGATCGAAACCAGTTTCCCACGCTGAAGACCGACTACATCGACATGGGCAAGGTTCGATACGTCTATCGACACTTCCCGTTGACGATGACCCATGCCGACGCTGAACGCGCCGCAGAGGCCTCGGAATGTGCGTCGGATCAGGACATGTTCTTCGAGTACATCAAGGAAGTCTTCTCCGATGCGACACGTCAGCAGAATCTTTCGGCGGATGTGCTGCGCGAAATCGCCGACGAAGTCGGCCTCGATCTGACGGACTACGATGCATGCATCGCCGCGGCTTCCAAGGGACCTCGCGTCGATCAGGATGTCAATTCCGGAAATGCCCTCAGCGTCTCAGGCACGCCCACGTTCTTCGTCAACGGAATCCGGGCCAATACCGCGACGCTGTTTGACGTGATCGACTGCGAAGTCACGAAGGCAGGCGGCTGATCGGCGCCGAAGGGGCGGGCGCGACTCTTGCGCGTCTCATAACAGCCGTTTCCACGGGCGAATTCATCAATCGGGGCTCCGTGCTTCTGGCCGGAATAGGTGCGATTATTGAACGTCGACCGACTCCTGAGCCGATGCATAAGCGCATGCACGCCTCGGCAACGGACGTCGTCGCGTGCGAGAACCTCGCGTCGCATCGAAGAGCCCAGGTCATGAACCGAACCCGAACCCTCCGCAATTCGTCGATCCTGTTGTCTGGCGTCGTCGTCGCAGCCATGTCGGCGTCGTGCAATATTCAGGCACTCAACAACATCACATCGCCCAGCACCGACTTCGGTCTTGGCGGTCAGCTCGTTCCACGAACGATTCTCGTCGGCTTCGTGAATAACACGAACGCCCGCGCGATCTTCTCATTCGGAAGCTACGATTCGCTCGATCAGGAAACGATTCCGACAAACTTCGGCCAGTTGCGACTCGAAGCAATGTCAACCAGCGCCCAGATCCCGCAACCCTGTCGCCGCGTATTTTCCGTGGGCGGCGCGGAGCTGGTTCGCCTCGTCAACGAGAACTCGACGAGCCCGGCGATCAACATCACCGATCCGCGAGCCCTGATTCAGGGCGTCAACTTCTCGACGGCCCCGCTCGGCGATCCGCTGGAGGCCGAGCCGACCGAAGGCACGGCCGTGGGGCGTGACATGGGATTGGGCGTCGATTTCACCTGCTCGAGAACGGATATCCTCGATCAGACTGGTACGGGTTTGCTGATCTTCACGTTCGAGGAAGACGCCGGCGCGCCCGGTGGTTTCCGCATCGATTTTCAGTTTGTCGATCCGGCCTGATCCGGCGCATCATCGCGACAGGTCTTCCCGTCCCGCATCGTTGTAGACGCGTTGAAGCTGCCGCTTGTCGGAAAACCCGCATTTCCTCGCAAGATGCTGAAATTCGCTTGCGCTGCTTCGCAGCTCAATAATGTCGGCGAAGTTGGTACGCGTTCGCAGAACAGCCATTAGTCGATGGGCTTCGGAATAAAACGTTGCATCCGTCGGATGAACGTCTTCGAATTGCAAAAGCCGCCTGATCGGCGTCGGTCGCTTCAACCCCTGAAACAACCTGGCGAATTGTCGATGCCGGCAATTGGGTTCCGCGTGCAGCGCCAAGCCTTCCGCGATGACAGCGGGCAACGGCCGATCTCTTCGCAATTCCGCCGTCATCAGATGCGCGAGTTCGTGTGCAAGTGACGCGGACATCAACAGCTCGTCCGAAAGATGGACGTGGATGATCTTCTGCTTGATCTCGCTGCCCTGAATCCGGATGTGACTGATCGCCGTCACGGGCGGTGACTGTCCCGTCGCTTCACGAAATGCGTGCACATCAGGATGCAGATGAACGTCGGCTTTCTGTGTCCATGGAATCTCTTCGACATCCAGCGACCATGCGTCGGCAATTCGCGCGAAATGGAAATCCAGCGCGCGAGCCACGCGCTGCGCAATCATGGCGTTGCGATGATGCATTCGGAATCGATCCGACTCGAGCAGTTGCGGCGCCGACGTGTCGGATCGCCGCCATTCCCCCGCACGTCGAGCGGTTGCCGCCGGATCGTATAACCCCCGAATCACACGCAATGCCGCAAGCCTCGCCGCCGCGAGTCGCGGCGACGCACGCCCCGATGTCGTCCGCGCCGCCCGCGCATAGGATCCGGCGGCCCGTTCCCGATCACCCGCATGTTCAAACGCGATCGCCTCCAGCGTCGCCTTGAGCGCCTCGGCATCGGG
>JAJDEC010000636.1 GCA_029259995.1 Phycisphaerae bacterium | reverse complement strand
CATGTCGGTTGTTCGCTGGTTGCGATCGGTGCGGACAGAATCGATATCCGGGATTTGGAATTTCAGATTTGAGATTCGAGATTTCAGACTTGAGATTTGAAATCCTGGTCATGCGAGGGACTCTTGACGTCATTGGTTGATTGTTGCGGGGCACGCGGCGATTTTTCAAGCGTGAGTGCAAGTCCTGAGTGCCCACGTGAATGGCGATGTCGGGTCGATGACCCGACCTACGGTGCCAGGTGCGTGTCGGGTTGATGACCCGACCGACGAGTATGTTGATGTCGGGTCGATGGCCTGGCCTACGTGAATGGTAGTGACATCCATGTCTGATACGCTGATATCTCCCGAATTCCTGAGTAAACTCGATCAGATCGTTGCGCGATATGACGAGATCACGGCGCTCATGGGGACACCGGAAGTGGCCGTGGATTCGACGAGGCTCGTCAAGCTGTCCATGGAGCACGCCAGCCTCAAGCGCATGAGCGATCCCTATCGCAAGTACAGAAAACTCTGCGATCAAATCGAAGAGGGCGAGTCGATCATCAACGATCCGGCGGGTGACGCCGAGCTGAAAGAGCTTGCCGAGCTCGAAATGTCCGAGTTGTGCGAGAAGCGCGACGCCATCATGGACGCGCTCATCGACAGCCTCATTGTTGGTGATGACGCCCACGTGGCGGCGGTCATTGTCGAAGTGCGCGCCGGAACCGGCGGGGACGAAGCCGCGATTTTTGCGGCGGACCTCTACGATATCTACTCGCGATTCGCTGGCCTGTTGGGTTTCAAAGTAGATCTGCTGGACGCGTCGGCATCGGATCATGGCGGGTACAAGGAAGTCGTCTTCAACGTCAAGGGGCCGGGCGTTTTCACGTGGTTCGGTTATGAGGCGGGCGGGCATCGCGTTCAGCGCGTTCCCGTGACGGAGACGCAGGGGCGGATTCACACGTCGGCCGCGACCGTCGCCGTGTTGCCTGAAGTCGAAGAAACGGATGTCGATATCAACTGGAGCAAGGATGTTCTGGAACACGTCAGCCGTGCGGGCGGTCCCGGCGGACAGAACGTGAACAAGGTTGAGAGCGCCGTGAAACTCGAGCACGTACCGACGGGGATCACGGTCTCGATGCGCGACGACAAGAGCCAGCACAAGAACCGATCCAAGGCGCGTCGAATTCTCGCCAGTCGCATTCGCGAGCACTTTGAATCGATCGAGCGCGACAAGCGGGACAGCGCTCGAAAGACGATGATCGGTTCGGGCGATCGGAGCCAACGAATCCGGACCTACAATTATCCGCAGAATCGCTGCACGGATCATCGCACCAATCAGAACTATTCGCTCGAAAAAGTCACGGCGGGCGTGTTGGCTCCGATTGTCGAGGACCTTCGCAAGCTCGAACGCCAGCGGCAGATCGCGGCGTCGTAAAACGTTTTTCCAGTCTGGCTGCCGTTGCTGAGCGGATGTGATGGACGTCGTCATCCTGACGCGATGCGCTCGTTGGTTGCGGATTTTCCAGGCATTTGCATTCACGAGTCTTCCGTTCTTCGTTTCATTTGCACGCCAGACGACGGATTTGCGGACGCGCCCAATCCGTCAATTCGTTGCGATCGAAAATTCTTCAGCGCTTGGGATAAATGCGACAAAGATGTAGTATGAACCTTTTGTGAGACGCCGACGCCGATGCTGGGATCGGCATTCGATTCAGGAGGGACTCGTGTCCGATCAAGTGCATCTTTCCGGCCCCAAGACGTTCGTGACGATCGAGGAACACATCCTCGGTCAGCAGCGGAGCCATCCGACGGCAACGGGTTCATTCAGTTGGCTTCTGTCCGGAATCACGCTGGCCGCGCGGATTATTTCCGCGAAAGTTCGGCGCGCCGGCATTCTTGAAGTGTTGGGCGAAGCCGGCGACGTCAACGTGCATGGCGAACAGCAGCAGAAGCTGGACATTCTCGCCAACAAGACGATCGAACAGTGCCTCGGATATCGCGGCAATGTCGGCATCCTCGCGTCGGAAGAGCTTGATCACCCCAAAGTGATGGGCGGTTCCAGCGGCAAGTACGTCGTGATCTTTGATCCGCTCGACGGATCCAGCAACATCGACGTCAACGTTTCCGTCGGCACGATTTTTGCAATTTTCGAACGCGATACGAGTAATTTCAACGGCGAAGACCCGATGACGGACGTGCTCCAGCAGGGGCATCGCCAGGTCGCGGCCGGCTACATCGTTTACGGTTCGAGCACGGTTCTCACGTACACGACGGGCGAAGGCGTTCACATGTTCACGCTGGATCCGACGGTCGGCGGGTTCATTCTTGCCCAGGAAAACGTGCGCATGCCGGAAAGCGGCAAGATGTTCAGCGTCAACGAAGGAAACTGGAATTCATTTCCGCGCGGTATCCAGGAATACCTGAAGTGGTGCAAGAGCGACGCGGCCGGTCCCTACACGGCGCGATACATCGGATCGCTCGTGGCGGATTTCCATCGAACACTTCTGCGCGGCGGCATTTTTCTGTATCCGCCGACAGCCAAGTCGCCGACGGGGAAATTGCGGTTACTGTATGAAGCCGATCCGATTGCGTTTCTCGCCGAGCAGGCGGGCGGCAAGGCGACGGACGGCCAGATTCGAATTCTCGACAAGCAGCCCACGTCATTGCACGAGCGCACGCCGTTTATCGTCGGCAGTGTTCGCGAAGTCGAGCGTGTCGAAGAATTCATGCGCAAGTACGCCGAATCCCCTGTTGCGTGATTGGATTGATTAACGGTTTGCCAAGGGATCATTCCCAATCGATCAGCGGCCGCGGATCACGCCTGCGTTCAGCATTCGCTGCCGCCAGGCCGGCATCCGATCGATCGTCACGCCGTCCCACAGACCGCGCCCGGCTTTCGAGGCACGGGCTTCCAGATCGCGAAAACGCAGTTTGAAGATGTGATCGAATCGGCGATCGGCGTAGGCGAGGCCTTCCTGCAGCAGCACTTCGTTCAGCATTTCGTCGCCGTCATCCAGATAGACATAGGCAAGCAGGCGGCCGTACTTCCCGCGCGTCTTTCGATTCGGGTCGAGTGCCACGCGAATTCGCCGTCCATCCAGGTGTTCCTGCACGAAGTCGGCGGCCTCGCGACCAAACCATTCATCGATTTGATCGGGTTGGTGCGAGATCTCCGGGCAGTCCACGCCCCACAATCGAATACGCGTGAAATTCCTGTCGCCGTCAGGGATATCGATGTCGAGTGTGTCACCGTCCGGGACGTGGGTGACGATTGCAACGGCGTTGCCGTATTTCGATCGATCGTTTTCGACACGCCGGAAGACGCCGCAGTGATCGAGGATCGCCAGTGCGATGAGCATCAGCCCGGCCATCACAATTCGAGATCGCAGGATTGCTCGCAACATTCTGAGCATGACCGGAAGATTCGACCGAGCGGGCGAATTGAAACCAGAAGTCGCCAATCGACCTGATAATCGGGCAAACGGCACGTGCATGACGCCGGTTGATGCGATTCTATTCCACGGATTGGCGGATCACGACTGGTTTGAAAAAACCGTCTATGGTGTCGGGATGTCGTCGTCGGTAATCACGAGCGAACGCTTGACTTCTTCGACGCGCTCGCGGTCGACTCTGCGTATGGTGATCTTGCCCACTGGAATATTAATGAATCGAATGCTGTTGTCGTCATCAATCAGCATGTAGGGTTCTCGCGCCTGCTTTTCCTCTTCCGTCTCTTCCACATCCTTCTTGCTTTCATCCGGGATCTCATTCAACGGATTCGGCGCAGTGGCGACGACTTCCACGTCCTCCAACTTACTCGGATCCTGAACGCTGACGACCCAATAGGTACGAACGCGCGTCAGGCCGTCTTTCTTCTTTTCATCCACCTCGTAAACCTTGGTGTCGAACAAGCCGCGCTTGACATCATAATTGACCATGGCGAAGCGCTTGCCCGCGTCGAGCTTCAGATTGCCCATGAGTGGTTCGGCAAGAAAAATGGCATTGATGTCCGCATACTCGAACTTGACCTTGACCGTCTGGCGGCCGTCGTAGAGGCGGCGCTGGAATTTTTCGTTCTTGATCCATGCACGATCCTTGACGTCGCGCTTGCCCTCGCCGGGTGTGATCGACTCCATCTTGTTGCGGATATCGATCGGCTTCCATCGCCGGTCCATGATGACCATCATCTCGCCTACGCTATAGCCGACGTCGACTCCGTTGTAGCCGTAGCGAGCCCGGTATCGATAGTATCGTTCGCCGTTCTTGGTGGTCGTGTCGAGTTTGATGTGCTGCCAGCCGATCGGCGCGTCCTTGGCTTCGACTTTGTAGAAATAATCCTTGTCCAGATCTTCCGGGATTTCGGGGAGTGCGCTGATCAGATCGGCGCCCTGTTTGAGCAACAGGTCGACGTCCTGAAATTCCCGGGGCTGGGCGAGTGCCGTGCCGGCAGACATCAGGCAGATTACCAAGGCGATTCCGAATACTCGTCGGAACATGCGTCATCCTCACAAATCGGGTGTGTATCGCGAGCGTCAGCCCGGCAGACCGGCTGCGTCGGTGCGATTATACCAAAAGTCATGAACGAAAGAACGCGGTGAAAATCACGAAGCCTTTCTCGTCCAGTGGGCCCGCGTCCCGTCGGCCCCCCGGGCGGTTCGGTCTGCCGGCGGAGGAATTCGGCCAGGGCCGAGTTGTCGCTATTGCCCGGATCGAGTGGGGCCAAGGCGTGTCCGGTCGATTCGCCATGTTGTCGGCAGGTGTCATAATGTCGTTTCCATGCCCCACGGA
>JAJDEC010000635.1 GCA_029259995.1 Phycisphaerae bacterium | reverse complement strand
GATCGACGCGATCACCAGACCGAAGATCGCCAGCACGATTGTCAGCGCCAGAAACAGCACGACCAGGAACAGCACCTTCACGCGCGGATTGATCAGCCGCCCCGCCACTTCACCGATCGTCTGCCCCCGATTGCGCATTGAGACAACGAGCGCACCAAGATCGTGAACCGCCCCGATGAAGATGCTGCCGAACAGCACCCAGATCAGCGCTGGCACCCATCCCCAGATCACCGCCAGCGCCGGCCCGACGATCGGTCCCGTCCCCGCGATGCTCGTGAAGTGATGACCGAAGATGATGCCTTTTTTTGTAGCGACGTAGTCGTGCCCATCAGCGAGTTGCTTGCTGGGAACGGCCGCCTCGGGATCAAGCTTGAAGAGTTTGCGACTGAGCCAGCGTCCGTACGTGCGATAGGCGACGAGGTAAAGCACGAGGCTGCCGATGGCGATGAAGAACGTGTCCATGACGCGATATTCTAACAACTGTCTCGCGGAAACTGGAAACCCGTGAACGAAGGATTCACCGCTTCGTTCATCCCGATGAACGCGCTGCGTTCAGAGCCGCGAACGTGAGGGAGCCGTACCAGCGTACACCAGATTCTCACGACAACACGAACAAAGAGAGAACCGCCCGTGGCCCAGCCCATGGGCTGGGGCCTCGAATTCGCCGGCGCACGAATGCACCTCACAATGCCGGATGCCCCATCGCTTCAACGATGGGGACGCGACGATAGGGCTCGCGCACAGCGCCAACGTCGTAAGAAAACGCAACAGCGCCGAACGTATCGAAACTCAAGCCCGCCCCAACACACTCGCCAAATCTCTCACGATTGGCGAACTCTACCAATCGTGCATTCAACGCCTTTGATGCCGGCGAATGAGATGGGACGTCTGCGCTTGGGAATGTTAAGGTTGCCCGCGGATCGGAGAACTTCCGGGACCGTATCGTCGCGCCCCGACCCTTGAAAGTGTAGATACTATTGCTTGAAAGAATGGGCCACCCGAGCAACAAGTCCCGGAGGGACGAATTGAAAATAGCCCACACTTTCAAGTGTGGGGTTGGCGACCACCAGGTTCACTTTCGTCCCGTAGGGACGGCGCAACGAACGCCAGCTTTATTCATCCTGTCCCAACGGAACGAGATCGGGTATCTGCAGAATCCATCCCCACCATTGAAAGTGTGGGCTATTCTCGTGGCGTCCCTGCGGAACGCGGGAATTCACGTGCGCCGCGCAATTCAGAGCCGCGACCCAAAGCGAGTAAAGGGCAGACAACAACACGGCCAGCCTATGAACCCGACGCAAGACACTGATCAAGGCAGACCATGACGACACGTCGCGCGCAGACGCCGCGTCTCAATCACGGAGAACGATCGCGATTTGCGGGAATTTGCGACACTTTGCGAGACTTTGCACCAGTAATTCGAGAGGCCACGAATGTCAGGACCACTCAAATACAATCAGACGCCGGCGACTTCGCAGAAAAGCGGATCCGGAACACCCGCCTCGGCGAAACCGCGATTGCGCGTGGCACAACCGATACACGCGCCGCAAGCCTCTTCGTTCGACGAGAGACACGACCACGTATGCCCGAACGGCGCGCCCATGCGCAAGCCCAGCTTGATGATCTCAGCGCGCTTCAGATCGATCAACGGCATGTCGAGCGTGACACGACGATTCGGCGATGCCGCCTCGTATGCGTGCTTCGTGATCTCAAGAAACTCGCGCGAATGATCCGGATAGATCGTGGCGAGCCTCGGCGCCGGCGGTCCCAGTTCCTCCGTCACGCCGACAACAATGCGCGTCGCGCGAATCACATCGGCCCAGTTGAAGGCTGCGCCGATCATGGTACCGATCATGCCGGGAATGTATGTATGGGCCCCGCTCTCGCCGATCGCCATCGCGTCTTCAATCTGCATCTTCTTGGAGACGCGCGCGTTGCCGCCGATCTGCGCGAAATGGCCCATGTCAATCGTCAGATGTTTTTCGGGTTGGAGCGCCTCGACCAGCTGTTTGAAGCCGGCTTCCTCACGCGTAGACGAGCGATGCGGGAAGCGAACATGCAGGAGTGTGATAACGTACTCTGCCGCCGCAACTTTGGCCGCAACGGCGCTGTTCAAGCCGCCGGAACACAAAACCACTGCCGTCTCTTTAGCCATCGCGCATTCCTCCGGCCCTCATATCGGCCCAATCCGCACACCAGTTCTCTGCCGATTCGATATCGGAACTCCGGCTTGTTCATACGTACGAGCGGCGTTACCGATAAGACGCCGCACGCCGACACTGATATGAGCGGAATCGCGCCAAATCGGTGATTGCGACGTGTGAAAGGAAATCTGTAAGCGATCGTGTTTCATGCCACAAAACCGCACGCAACAACGAATCGGCCCGTATCAGCGCCTTCGCGCCGATACGAAAAAAATCGCTTGTCGCGAATCGTCGATTCCGCAGCGACATGAATCTTTTGACTCATAACGCCGCCCCGCAGGAGCTGATCCACGTTGGCACCACGCATATCGAAATGCAGTCGCCCCGACAATTGCGGAAAAAAAGCGGCGGCCGATTCGCCAAGCCGGGCGATCGCGATACGCCGCACCTCTTCCCCGACTTCGTATTCCCCCGGTCCGGCGCAGGGACAGATAGCGGCGATGAGCTTCCAAGGATCGACGTCGAACTGCGACGTCAACTGGCGAATCAGCTCCGTCGTAATGCCGGCGACAGTCCCGCGCCAACTGGCATGGGCCGTGCCGAAGATGCGTCGTTCAGGTTCAACCAACAGCACGAGCGGACAATCGGCGGAAAACTGCATGATGGGCAGATTCGGTTCGGCACAGATGAGACCGTCAACGAAGCGAAGCGCCGTGTGCCGGCCGTCGCGACCACGACCGGCATCGTCAGTCGTCACACAAAGGACATGCGGGCTATGGATCTGATCGGGGGCGACGAGGCGATCGAACGGGAGGCCGGCCCACGTGCAGACGCGGCGACGGCGTTCGAGGGCGGCGTCGGCGTCGGGACCAATGTGCGTCGCCATGTTCCAGGGTCGGGACGTGACGACGTGATGAAAACCGGGAATGTCGAGGAGCGGCGCGAACTGAAATAGACGCGTGTCTTCCAACTCGGTTTCGAGCATGGGATGGGTTTGTATGGAGTCGGTCACGCGTTGTCTCGTCTTGAAAAACACTCGGGCGCGCTTGTGCGCCATTCGACATTGCTGTCATCGTGACCCCAGCCCTGAAGGGCTGGGCCACCCGAATCAATCGATAATGCGTAAGCAAATACGAGTATTCTCAGTCACCTATCTCGATGAGGACCTTGATTTGTTCGGGCTGCGCCGCTTTCTCCATCGCGGCGACGCCGTCAGCCAGCTTCATGCGGCTCGTGATCATCTCGGAAACGTCGACGTCTCTCCGCGCCAGGACACTGAGTGCCTCGCCGAATGGACCGCAACGACTGCCGAGCATCGTGATTTCGTTGACAACAAGTGCAGTCAGATCGGCACTGTGATCGGCCTGGCACGTCGTCTTCATGACAATCGTCCCTCGTGGACGAACGAGGGACAGCGCGATCGGCAGTCCTTCGGGCGAGCCCGTGCATTCGACGACAACATCAAATGCCTCGCGGGACTTAACGTCGTCGAGTGTGCTCGTACGGATTCCCTTGCGATCGAGGAATCGCATCGTATTCGGATTACGACCGACGGCCGTCAGGGAGCATTGCCGCTTCGAAAGCACCTGGGCGACGAGAAGGCCGAGTCGTCCTGTGCCGACGACGGCGACCTGCATGCGCGGTTCGATCGGTACCTGCTGCGTCACTTGAATGGCAGCGGCAAGCGGCTCGACAAAGACGGCGGCATCGTCGCTGACCGAATCGGGGACGATGTGGCAGTTTCTGGCCGGCAGCGTGAGGTATTCGGCGAAGGCGCCGTCTCGATCGACGATGCCGAGGACTGTGCGTCGACGGCAGTGATTGGAGAGACCGCTCGTGCACATGTCGCACTTGCCGCAGACGCAGTTGATCTCGCCGACGACGCGCTTGTCCTTGAGTTCTGCCGGACCGGATTCGACGATGCCGACGAATTCGTGGCCGAGTGTGCCTTCGAAGGCGGCGTAGCCACGAACGATTTCGAGATCCGTCGCGCAGACGCCGGCCTGCCTGACGCGGACGAGGACTTCCTTGTCAGTCGGCGACGGCAACGGGACGTCGGCGAGTTCGGTATCTGGTTTCTGGAATCTGAGGGCTTTCACGATTGCAACTCCATTCGACGTCGTGACGCAGGCATTCTCATTCGTCATGCCTGCAAACGCAAAAAGCCGCATCGGAGTGATCCGAAGCGGCTTTCGCGATGCAATGATTGCAAATGTTGGGGCCGCCAGTCGTCTCGTGGGTAAGCAGCAGGGCTGGGATCGGATTCAGTCCTGTCCAGATGCACGGGTCCGCCGTGACCCGATTGTCTGCTCAACACTTACGCACTCACGGCTTGCAGATCCGTCTGCCTGCACGGCCTGTGACACTCTTATCGGTCAAAATTCTCCCGCTCATGAGTGAATTCTGGGCGCAGGGCATTGTGAACGAACCGCGGCCTTTGGCGGCCTGGATTCGGCGAGAAGGTGATCGATGTGATTGGGTAATGTCTCGATCCGACGGAGCGAGCACTGGTTCCACGAGACCGCCAGCAAGCGGTTTCACCGTGCCGTGTTCCGAAGTTATCAAGAATTCAAGACGGCCAACATGGCCTGCATTGACGGCCACAACGACAACTCAAAGCCCATCGCCTGGACCGCGCCGGCCCGGCGAATCTTGAGAATGTCCGCCGGGAGCCAAGTCGTGCTCGGAAATACTGGCCGGTTTGACGCACGACACCAGGAATCAACGTCGGCGTCTGATCAAGAATGAAGCCCCTATCACCAGGAGCGAAATAGCGCCCGGCTCAGGAATCAACGCCGAGATTTCGGATGGCGATAACGCTGAATCATAGATTCTTAGATCGTCGAGACGGCCATCAAGAAATCCCAATCCTTCGGCTTGCCCAAACGTGAGTGAAGCGCTTGCGTTAGCAAGCCCCAAAGCCGACACAGCAGATCCCAATGAAGTACCATCTGCGAAAAAGGAGTATGTATTGCCGCTGCGAGTCATGGCCACATGATGCCAATTATCGACTACTGGGAAGAACGGGGTTGGGGCGGTCAGGAACACCTGGTTGACACCGTCGTGGATGTGAAACGCCATTTGCCCGCCACCGTCCTGAACAAAAACCCATTTGGGTTGCGGGCCTCCACCTTGGTCATGCCCAATGAACACGTTAGGAAGGCCACCAAGACCACCGGGTCTGATCGTGTCAAAATTGACCCACAGTGCCAATGTGAAATCGCCGCCGAATGTCCATGCGTTATCATCCGGGACAGAAACGAAATCGTCGGTGCCATCCAATCGAAACGCCTGGCCAAACTTGCCAGAATCGAATCCGGCTCCGTTCACTAATGTTCCGTTCCGGCCTGCAACCGAATCGTTCGCGTTGCCGTCACCCGTCCAATTCCCGATCAGCGCGGCATTGGCATTCGGCGCGAAGCCAAATGCCAATACAAGAGCTACCCATGGCGCGAATGGAATCCGCAAAAGCGACGGCAGGAGCGCCCTCCGTTGTTGTAACTTCGTCCATGATAGGATCTGATGGCAGCGATTGAACATTTCGACTTCCCTCCCTCTCCGAACCAATGCGAAGGCTGCAACCACTTTGCGGACGCAGGACCTTCACCCGATTATCCCCCCTACTGAGGATAGCCAACGCGCATGGTAAGCGGAGGCCGGTCCGTCATACAAGATTGAAATCTACGAAATACCATCGACTTGAGGAATTCTACCGCCCATGGACGGGGGCCGTCCTTTGACTGGATGATGAAGCCATGAATTCGGCCCCAAAGTTTAGATTGATCTGGAACGGCTGGCGGTCCTTGTGAAATGGTCGCGTGGTCGCCGACGAGCGTATTCACCGCGCTTTGTTTCGAAGAGTTCGAGAACTCAGAACGGCCATCGTGGCCAACGTCAACGGACCCAACGATAACCCGAAGCACTTCGCTTGGACCGCACCGGACTGGCGCATCCGCAAGAGTGTCCGCGGGGACCGTGTCGTCCTCGAAGACATCAATAAGTTCGAGGTACTACAATACCATGATGGAGATGTCACGACGATTCAGAAACTCAGCATTGATCACGCTTTCCGCGACTGTGCTGCTGTGTACAGCCGTCGACGTGATCGGGAAAGAGCGACATTTGGAACAAATCCGAGTCGTGTTGATGTCGCGCGCTGCGCGATGCGCCACGTGTCACATCGGAAATGACGCATCCACCTGGGAGAGTCCCGGGCTCAACCTGTATGGTCAGAGGTTGGGCGAACTCCCCCCGGACGACACGTTGGCCGACAGAATTGCGGCCATGGAACGCGGCCCGTCCGCGTCGGATTCCGGCGAGGATCGTACTAGAAAGCAGCGCGATCAGGACATCGACGGAGACGGCGTTCCGAACTGGATCGAGGTGCTGGCGCTGGCGAATCCCGGAGATGCCAACGACGTACCGAAACAGAATCGGATTGAACGGATTCAACGGGTCGTGCGTTGCAATATCTGTCACGACCAGACAAACCTGCCGGGTAAACAGGGACTCGATGCGAATCCGCACAATGAATTCGGCGAGTTGCTCAGCGAAACGACGACGGAGAAGAAGCAGAAATCCGATTCGAGCGTGGAAGATCGCCGGCGAATGGCCGAACGGATTCCGATCCTCTCGCGCATTGAGTCGATCAAGCGGAAGAAGCCGAAGGGATCGAAGGCGACGTATTGGGAGAAGTTGCGGCTCATGCGCCTGCCGGCCGACAGGAAAGACAATCCGTCGCCCGAGGGATTGAAGAAGTTCCGCAAGCGTGCCGCCTCGCAACGATCAGCGAAGAAGCGCGATCCGACCCGCGGTATGATCGATCCGGCCCACAACAATGAGGGTTTCCTGCAGGATGCTGAGAACCTCGACTGACTCCATGAGAAAGACCCCGCGGCGCTGGACGCCGCGGGGCCGTGTTTCACATCTTGATTTGTGTCGATTTCTAAGGTGTTTCGAATCTCGCGGCGATCAGGCCGTGGCTTCCATCTGTGCGAGAAGCGGCGGTCGACGTCGGCGTCGGCGCTTCTTGGGTGCACCAGGGATCTTGTTCTCCGCCTTACGCGGCTCGGCGCCGATGGCGGTGTCGAGCGCATCGGAGGCGGTTTCCGCAAAGAAGTCCGCTTTCACTTCCCGCCACAATCCATCTGCACGATTAAAGACGCCGCCGGAGACGAGGATGTTCATGTGCGGGCAGGCGTCGATTTCACGAATGTAATCGATCGTTTGCCGCACGATGGGCACATCTGTCGGCTTGCTTCCGACGATCATCAACATGTCGGGCTGGAGCTGTCCGACGAGTGATCCCATTTCATCACGAGGAATGCCGGCGCCGAGGAAATAAACTTCCCAGCCGGCGGCTTCGAAAATATCCGAACACATCTGGGCGCTGATTTCTTCGGCCTCGCCTTCGGCGCTCGTGATGATGATTCGCTTGCCGTTCTTTTCGGAGCGCTCGAGCCGGGATTGAATGTGGTCGGCAACCGTTCGATTGATTCGAGTGGCCATGTGTTCGACGGCGACGTTGATGTGATCGTCGCGATAGAGTCGATCGACGTGCGCCATTGCGGGCCACACGACGTCTTTGTAGAGCCCTTTCGGGCAGGTGCCGCCTTCAAGTGCTTCCGTGATCAGGGTCCTGCATGTGCTTCGCTGTCCTTTGAGAAGCGGATCCACATATCGATCGAACAGGCGCGTGTTACTCATAAGCGGTCATCTCCATCGGGCTCCGAGGCCCAGTGTGTGTTGAATTCGTCCGTCTGCTCCGATTCGGCGCGAATTCGCTTGTTGCGTGCGTCAAAACTGTCGGCGTCGGATCCTCTCGAGCCGTCGTGCTACCCAATTACCAGCCGGTCGTGTCGTGGCAGGCGATGTTAATTTAGGTAGTTTAGGAATCATAGGTAAAGTAGGAATCGGTTGGCGCGTTCAAAAATCTTTAGGCGACTGGCAATGAATGCCGTTTTTCTCGCGAAATGCGCGGCGCGGCAACGCAAGAAATCGCTAAACATAATATTTACAGCAACTTATGTCTTGCCTGCCCCATAAGAAGCACCTGCCGGTCCTTCCGCAAGTTTGGCCGGGCGATGCGAGAAAACAACATGCCGTCACGATACGAGCGGCGGATGCAGGCCCTCCGAAAAGGGGAATTGCTTCGCTGACGGGCCGGTGGAGGCGATTTTATGCGTCGCGGGAACTATCGGCCTCTGGGCCAGAGCGTGTGGTCCGATCGTTGCAAGGATTCTCGCGGATTGCCGAGCGGGAACATTGAGGACGGAGCCAATCATGCGCGAATCGAACACAAATCCAACGAAGTCAGTCGGTAACATTGTCTTTCAGAGCGTCTTCTGGCTCGCCCTTGTGATCGTCGTGTCAGGCTGCGACACGCTTTCGTCTGAAACGCTTGGGCTGGGCGGGACTGGAAGTCCGAGGCACATGATGACGGCGAATCCGGAGAGTTATGCGCTCATCGGCCGGCGACAGCTCGATGTGTCGGTCGACAACGGCGTCCTG
>JAJDEC010000634.1 GCA_029259995.1 Phycisphaerae bacterium | reverse complement strand
GCCACGATCGTCGAAGCGTTCGAGGGCGAAAACCCTGACGTGATCATCATTGAAGGGCAAGGCGCGCTGAGTCATCCTGCTTTTTCGACTTCGAGCCTTATCCTGCGTGGTTGCCGCCCCGATGGCGTCATTCTGCAGCACGCGCCCGGGCGGAAGCATCGTTGCGATTTTGCACATATGCCGATGCCCACGCCGGCCGCCGAGATCAACCTCATCCAGACGTTTACCGAAACGAAGGTCATCGGCCTCACGATCAATCACGAGAATATGTCCGACACCGAGGTCAGTGCGGCCATGATACTCTATGAGTTCGAACTCGGTATTCCCGTCACTGATGCGCTGACCGAACCCTCTGAGCGTTTGGTGGAAATGGTTGTTGCGGCTTTCCCGGAACTTGAGGAGAAACTGACTGTGGGCGCTGGATGATTGCGCCGCGTTTGGAGATTGACCTCGACAAGATCTTTCAGAATGCCGTCACTCTGGTCGAGCGACTGGCCGAGCGTGGCATCTCCGTCACGGGCGTCACGAAGGCGACACTCGGATCGCCGGAAATCGCCGGTACATTGCTCCGTGCGGGAGTCAAAGCGCTGGGTGACTCCAGGATTGAGAACATCGAGTCCATGCGACATGCGCATGTGCCGGCGTCGATGACACTCATCCGCTCGCCAATGATCAGCCAGGCAGATCGCGTCGTCGCGCATGCCGACATCAGTTTCAACACGGAACTCGACGTGATCAGCAAGCTCTCCTCGGCTGCCTGTGATGCAGGTCGAACGCATGGCATCGTGCTCATGGTCGAGTTGGGAGATCTCCGCGAGGGCATCATGCCCCGCGACCTTGAAAAGACTGTGCGTGAGACGCTTCGCCTTCCGAACATCGTGATCAAAGGCATCGGCGCCAACCTTGCCTGCCGCAGCGGCGTGTCACCCGATGCAAACAACATGGCCGAATTGTCCGCTCTGGCGGACTCGATCGATTCAACTTTCGGCCCCACAGTTCACGTCGTCTCGGGCGGTAATTCCGCCAATCTGCTTTGGGCGCTGAGCGGCGCAACGATCGGTCGGATCAATGATCTCCGCCTGGGAGAATCGATCCTCCTCGGCCGCGAGACGCTCCATCGCCAACCGATCGACGGGCTGCACACCGACGCCATGACTTTGATTGCCGAAGTGGTGGAGTCGAAAATCAAGCCGACACAGCCGTGGGGAGAGATTGCTCAAACCGCGTTCGGCGAGGAATTGTGCGCGATAGACCAGGGCAACATTTCGCAGGCGATCCTCGCCATTGGCCGACAGGACATCGACCCTGGCGGACTCGTGGCGCCCCTCGGGATTGAATTGCTCGGCGCCAGCAGCGATCATCTCGTCGTGGATTCCGGGCCCAATCCCCTCCCCATCGGCGCCGAAGTCAGATTCCAACTCAACTACGGCGCCCTCGTCCGCGCGATGACTTCGCCGTATGTGGCCAAGATTATACGCAGCCACATTCCTGCATAACGGTCGAATAAGAACCCTCTTCTCCCGCTTCGCAAGTCGTGATGAACAACGTCACCGTCGAGAATCGCGATTGTGCCATCAGGCGGGCAAATCAGTGCATTTCATCGTGATTGTGTATGGTCTCATCATGAACCTCCCGAACGCACAACGGAAGCCAATCAAGATGGTTCGTGATTCCATGATCTTGCATGCCAGATGTGGATAGGGCTCGAGTTGAGAAGCGGGCGGATGACCCGTGGTTCGCAGAGATCTGAACAGGTCAAGCAAGGACCTACGGCGACGACACGAGACCGTTTTTTCTCGCCAGAGTCGCGCTGAAAAAAGAACTATCACATCGATGATAATCATGACGACGAAGTGACTCATAGCGGGCGATGGGATTCGAACCCACGACGTCCAGCTTGGGAAGCTGGCATTCTACCACTGAATTACGCCCGCAAACGCGGTTTTTCACTACTTAATCCCGCCCCTTTTCACTACATTAGCCAGGGACGGCACCGCTGTGCGGTGCAGTATACCCGGAGGCTGAGACCTTGGCCAAGAGTTGAAGAACCCGAATCCCGAAGCTTCGATACACCGCTTTGCGTGGCATCGGCTGGCACGTTGCCTACCGCGACCCGGTGACGGATGCCTCGCGATAGCACAGCTCAGGGCGGATGCCGGAGGCCGAAGCCCGCAGCCAATGTCGTTTCTGGCTGATTCAGCATTTGCAAGGACATACTGCCAAACCTGCCCGTGCATCGAACAACGGGAGTTGATACTCTGGAACTCGGCGTCGTTTGCGACGCGGCTCCTGGGAGCTTATTGCATATCGCCTGGTCGTGGTTGGGCGTTGAACAGGGCCGCATTCGAAAGCTCGATCGTTGCTTAGCGTGCCATCGCCGACCCCGCAGCGGCGACGCCCGGCGCGCCCGCGGCGGGCTTGAGCAGACCGTCCTCCATCTCGTACACCATATCGAAGACGTCCAGTGCCCGGTGATCGTGCGTCACTACTATCACGCCCGTGCCGTGCGTGTGGGCGACTTCGCGAAAGAGCTCCATGACCTGACGCCCGCGGACGCTGTCGAGGGCCGCAGTGGGCTCATCAGCGAGAATGAGACTGGGCTGGTTCGCCAACGCGCGGGCGATGGTCACGCGCTGCTGTTCGCCGCCGGAGAGCTGGGTCGGCATGTTGAGGGCCCGGGGACCGACGCCCAGAGCGCCAAGCAAGTCCACCGCGCGGCGTCGTGCCACAGATGATGGCCGCCCGATCAACTCGCCAACGACCTGCACGTTCTCGACCGCGCTGAGGAACGGGATCAGGTTGGACTTTTGAAAGATGAAGCCGATGCGTTCGCGCCGAAAGCGGCGAAGGTCGCCAAGTGAGCGCGGTCCGTCCTGCATAACCCGCCCGCCGATGGAGACGCTTCCGCGCGTGGGCGGGTTGATGAGCCCGACGCACAGGAGGAACGTGGACTTGCCCGCACCGCTGGGGCCAAGCAGGGCGACGATCTCGCCGCGGCGGACGCGCATGGATGCGTCGCGCATGGCGACCACTTCGGTGTGCCCGCTGCCGTACACCTTGGTCAGCCCGTCGGTCTCCAGTGCGAGCGTCTCACCCATTCTCAACGTATCCTGCATCCGTTCGCGTTAACCGATGGCCTCGTTGGGGGCGACGCGCATCGCCTTCCAGATGCCCAGGAGACTCGCCAACACCGAAATGAGAAAGACGATTCCTGCCACGCGGAGCAGATCGTCATTCGTCACCAGCACACGGCGGGGGAACATCGGGAAGAGCCGTAGCCCAATGAGGTACCCGACGCCGAACGCCAGCGCACCCATGATAAGGGATTGCTGGAGAATCAGCCCGACAATGGTGTGGTTGGGAGCGCCGATGAGCTTCAGGAGCGCGATCGGATGGAGTTTGTCGAGCGTGAGCGTGTAGATGATGAGGGCCATGATGACCGTGGAGATGATCGTGAGCAGCACCCGGAAGAGCAGAATCTGCCGGCGAGCGCGGTCGACGCTCCCTTTCAGAAGCAGCTCTTCCTGCCCGGCCCCGGTATACGTGGTCACGTCGCTCCAGCCTTCCATGACTCGCTGCACGCCTGCCACGTCTGCCCCGGGCGCAAGCCGTGCGACCACGGCGCTGATGGCCGGACTGGGCAGGGCCGCAATGTTGCCCGACGGGCCCGAGGCGCGCTCCAGGACCGCCGGCTGTGTACGCGCCCGAAGTCCGCCCCGCCCGCACGAGCGCGGCGAGCCTGGCGTTCCAGGCGGACGGACTCGCCCGGCTCGTCGAACTGAATCGCCTGGGCGTCGCGGCTGGTGAAGCATGCGATTCCGTCGCCGCCAGAAGAGACCATCCATCGCGTGATCCCGACGACCGCGTACGTGTCCTTCCCCAGCCGCAGCCTCTCGCCCAAGGTCAACCCAAGCGTCTCGTCGGCGATCATCTCGTAGTGATTCTGGGCCAGCGGTCTCCCGGCGACCATCGGCAAGCCTTCGCCTTTGTCTTTGGGCCAGCCCAAACCGAGCACGGCCATGCGGAGCGGCTTGCCGGCGTGCTCCCGCTGGATCGTGTGGTACACGAACTCTCTCGCGTCCGTTACGCCGGGCACCGCCGTCACGCGATCGACCACGCTGCGCGGCAGGCGGGAGACCTCGGCGAACGGCCCGCGCGTGTCGCGCTGAACGACCCACAAGTCGGCCCCGACGCCGCGCGTCACGACCAACGCATCATCGACCAATCCGCGGTAGATGCCGCCCATGCCCATCACGACCATCAGGAGCATGCCCACGCCGATGGTCGTGAGAAAGAAGCGGCCCATGCTGTGCCGGATATCGCGGACGGCGAGATTCATCGCGTTGTGATCCTCCGCCCATCGCGCAGCGGACTGCTCGCGCCCGCCGCCGGGCTGACGACGACCTCGCCCGGCGATAACCCGCTCGTCACTTCGACGGACTCGCGCCCGCGCAGGCCCACACCTATCTCGCGCCAGCGGGCCTTGCCGCCGTCGTCCACTATTACGCCCGTCTTCCCGTCGCGCACCAGCACGAGCCCAGCAGGGAGCACCGTGACGTCTTGCTTGCGGTCCACCTGGATATAGACCTCGGCTCGCTGCCCCACGGCCCAGTTCTTCGGCAACGTCTCGACACGCACGTCGACGACGATCTCGCGTGTCTCCCGGTCGGCCTCGCGCCCCACACGGGCCACGACGCCGGTGTGTCCGACGCTTGGCTCGGATCGGAAGACCGCCCGCGCCGGCTGGCCTTCGGCGAGACGAGCCAACTCGGTCTCGTCCACCCACGCCGTGATCCACATCTCATTGAGCGAAACAAGTTGCAGCACCGACGAGCCAGCAGTGACGACGTCGCCGGCGTCACGGTCGCGCCGCACGACAAGCCCGTCGAACGGCGCTTCGATGGTCGTGTCGTGCAGGCGTGCGCGCTGGTAGTCGAGGGTTCTCTCCGCCGCGAGCAAGCGCTTCGTCCCCTCGGCGATGGCTGCGTCTGCGCGACTCCTCTCGGCTTCGGCGATGGACAAGGTCTCGACAGCCCTGTTGAATTCGTCTGTCGCTGCAACACTCCTGGCATACAGTTTCGAAATCCGTTCGTGGTCCTGCCGCGCTTGAACGAGCACAGCTTCCGCGCGCCGCGCGTCGGCCTGTAGCCGGTCGAGTCCCGCGACCGCGGCGGCGACGTCCGCCTCGGCCATGGCCACCAATTGCTTGAAGTCCGTGTCCTCAAGAGCGATGAGCATGTCGCCGATCTTGACCCGATCCCCCTGGTCCGCGGCCACCCGCGCGATCAACCCGGCTATCTTCGGCCCGAGTGTCGCGCTCACCCGGGCCTCCAGCGTTCCGGTGCCCAGCACCTCCGCGGTCACTATCCCCGTCTCGACGGTGTGCATTGTGACCACGATCGGCGAAAGCAGGAACCACCACCCCGCCGCCGCAAGCGCGGCCAGCGCCACTACAAGCCGCACCACAAGCCACAGCCGCCGCGCGCTGCGTTGCCACCACGTCAATGTGGTGGTGATCCTGCCCGAATTGGACGCAGCGGCGTTGGTGGTCATCAACCACATCCTAACCGTCATCTGGAAACGAGGGAATGGTTGTGCGATTCTTGTCATCGAGCGAGCGAGTAACCTCGGATACGGCCGAGAGCTTGCTGGATGCCGTGCCATACAGTATCAATCGCCAAACGCCCAAGAAACTGCAACCGACTGTAGCACGCACAAAGAGCGGCCGCCGACGGCCCCGATTTTCAATTCAGCAACCAGTCCGCTTTCCTCGCCAACCGTCTCGACCTTTCCGCGCAAAGTTCCGCAAGGTCGATTTCGACGCGCAGACACGCTGACGCAAATATTGGCACAGGGTGATGTCTCAAAGTCGCCATTGCCGGCTAGAGGCTAATTCGGCGTCCATTTGGATAATCGGCTTTCTCTACCTGACACCACAGCGCTGGTTCGATTCTGTACCCCGGCTGGCGCTGTCGAAAACGCGTCGTACGACGGGCCGAACAAGCATTGGTGGCATAGAAACAAGTGTTGAAGCGCCGCCATATCAAGCGGTCGACTTGGTTCAACTTGGGCCGTTTCATTGCCCCCCCGGCGTAGTCCAAGAACCAGCGTTTTTGATAGCGCCAAAGCCGGTTTCGGGGTGCGCTAAAGTAGCTTCGGGCTGTTTTTTGGGAAGCTGGCATTCTACCACTGAATTACGCCCGCAGGATTGTTGGCAGTGCCAGTCGCCAGGAACACCGATCGACTTGGCCT